>NZ_JBFSPI010000082.1:0-24038 GCF_041464685.1 Vibrio sp. 10N.237.312.B06 | reverse complement strand
AACTCTTTACCATGCTGTTCAAAAAACACTCACGAAAGATCAACACGCCCTAGTGATACAAAAAGAAATTTTACATTAAACACATGAACGTGGTATTTTTAAAGTTCGCTTGATTTACATTCCAACCAATAAGTGCGACATGCTTTATTAAAGCACCTGGGGATAGCCATATATATTCAAAGGAACTGATGCTTACATAATAAAAAACCCAATGACCTTATTTTAAATATACCTAGAACTAGGATATCCTCCAACGCATTAAACATAATAATAAAGGAAAATATTACTTCCTAGTAATTATTATAAGCCTCTAGGTTTAAGTTGGTATATACACTGCCTTGCGTAAAGATATATCGCTCTTCCTTTTTTGCGATAATCTCACCTTGATAACGCAATATAGCGCGCACTTTCATCTCGCCATTTCCAGCTTGAATCGGAGCAATAACAAACGAGTATTGAACGGGTAACTGAACCCCTTGATACTCTTGTTGTAAAACAGTAAAACACTGACTATCTAAAACCTGACACACATCGACGCTTAGAAATGTGCTCACTGGAGCGGTGTAATTATCAAACGTTATCCAACCAAATAGTGCTCCTTGAAGATGATTAGAAAACCCATTTGACACTGGGTTTTTGGTTGCACAACCGCTTAGCATCAATGCAAGGAATATTAAGCAATAAGAGTTCTTTTTCATAGGAGACAAGTATTCATCTAAATTGTCAGTGACAAAGTTATGGTTACCCATGGCATCAAAGCGGTTTAATCCAGTAATAAGGGGCATTTCGCTATACTCGCTATGGTTATCCGTTGTTATCTATCAAGGGCTGGAGCAATTTGACCACTGCAATTAGTATCATCAATACAGAGACACCCCTTCGTATGGAGCACGCATAGCCTCTTTGCACGGTCGCGACTATCTACTTATGAAATACATTGTTTACTGGCACCATTTAGAAAAGGGCAATCGTTGCTTTGGCAGTTCGCCAAAGTAAATCAAGCAATCATGCTTCTCAAAAACATAACTGACCTCATCATATAATGCGCTGAACCCTCGATATACAACATGCTTTCTATCCGTTCTTGCTAACTATCTATATTCTAATGAAATATCTTTATAAATAAAGGATGAACTCGATTGCATCACTTTTACACAAATCAATAAAATCAATAATTTAACAACAAAAAAATAAAAAAAAAGTCCTAGATACCACTTAGTTTTATCCTTATTACCCGCCATCACTCACAACGAAGGGAATACATTTCTGTCGTAAACAGGTCTTGTTAGCTAAAGTTAACAATCCAAAATTATAATTTATTGACAGCAGACGACTTTGTTGCGTAATTCAGTTTTAACCACTCGTTAATCCTTTATATCGACAAATTCTTGAGTTTAAACTTTTTCTATCCAGCGAAAATTGAAGCGAGCCAAGGCGAGCAGATCATGACAAGAAACGAAATGCGTCAAACGCTTTTTGAGTATATATAGGTTGATTACTATCGAACGAAAAGGCAATCTTACGATCACCTTTTGTATTCATCATTCCTATTCATCTAGATAGATTCACAAATAGGTATTCTGGTGAGTCTATCTTAAAGGTTGGCAATGAACTGCTGGTTAAACTGAGCGTTTACTTTGCGGTTAAGCTGTTCGTATTTCTCGGTCAATTCAATTTGTTGAGTCTGTAGTTGACCGGTGGTCAGGTTAGCAGTGTGAAGCTGACGCATCTCTTCCATAAAGCCATTTGTTAGCTGGCTAAAGATGGCATCTTTGCCGATGATAAAGCTAGTGAAGTTCTCTTTTACAAACGCTTGTTCATCGCTACTCAAGTTTTCTAGACCAAGGCGAGCTTGATTCGCTGAGGTCACATCATCAAACGTCGCTTTTGCCGGATCAGTACCAGGATTTAAGTACGCTGCTTCATTTTTGAAGTCTTCTGCTGTATGTGTTTGTGCGTTTTCAATCAGCTTTTGAGAAGAGCCTCTTACTTCAAATGTAGACTGTACTGGCTTGTGGTCGCTGACATTATCAAACCCTTCAGTGATAACACTGGTTTCATGGTTTTGTAAGTTGCCTGTTTTATTTGTTAAGCCAGTATTATCGAGCTCACCGAAGTCAGGTCGGTCACGACCTTCTTTTTGTTTAATATTACCAGTGTGCTTATCAAGCTGCATGTAAGTGTGACTATTAAGAGGATTGAACTTAAAGCCATGCTTGGCTAAATGCGTATCATCATGTGCGACTGGATCGTACATCACATCAGAACCTTGAGCGGTGCGTTTTTCACGCTCATTCAGATCACCAGTGATCAGAACCTCTTCATGCGGTTTGCTCCCTTCCATCAACTTGTTACCTTCGAATTCACGTTTGACTTCTTTGTTAGAATCCAAGTGTGCAGAAATGACGTTTAGAGCTTGACCATTGATCTCTAGAGCCGTTTTTACGCCACCTTTGTTACCAGTGATACCCATGAAGAATTCCATGTTTCGACCACCGATACCATGACGGTATTCAGACTCTTTTTTGACGTTAATATCGACGCCGTCTTTTGCAAAAACGGACATTGAAGTGTAGCTAACACCTTCACCAAGACCTTTCGTCATAACTTTCATTTTGTTTTGACTCAGAAGGTTCATACCATCAAGCTCAAGATCGTTAGCAAGCAATTTAGACTCTTGTTCCGCAAACAAAACCACATCATAGTCACCTTTTTGAATCAGGTTCTGGAAGTAGTTCTTTGTGTCTTCCGGCATCTTTTGGTTTGCTTGGTTATAGGTCAAAGTTAAGACCTTAACGTTGCCGCTGCCTTCTTTTTTATGCAGTTGTTGATTCATCTGATTCAGCTTTAAATCACCGTTTTTTGAAGAATCGGCTTTACTAAAGAAACGATTAAAAAAGCTTCGGTTTTCTTTTTGTTTTAGAGTAACGTCACCATCGCTATTTTTAGTTACGCTGTACTCTTTACCAAATACAGAACCAAATTTAACGGTATCGCCTTCTTTGGCGCTACTTTTAATATTTTGAATATCTGCGAGGTCTAAATTACCTCGATGCTGGCTATTAATTTGAATTGTAGACATACATTAAACTCGTATTTTAAATAAGGGAACTTAAACAAAGATCCCAGCAGGAAGTGTTTCTGGGATTGTCTCTGCGTTATCCGCTTGCTCAATAAAATGGTGCCATTGCTCCATTCTTTCTAACAGTTGCTGAAAAGTGTTCTGCACATAATCTTGAGGTTTGTTTGAGAGAAAAATAACCTTGTAGCTCGTTAACCTTCGGCTATCGGGCATTAGACCGATACCGAAACCACCACGGAAAGGTTCCAGAGCATGTTCACCAATCGCGATAGCAATCGTTTCTGGAAGAGGGGTTGGCAACTCCACAGGGCTGGTGAGAGACATGTGTAAGCTAATGGTGGTTTCGTTCTTAAATACGGTTAAGAAAAGTGCTTCATCATGATTATTCGTATCCGATGATAACTCACATTGAAATAATCCGTTTTCATCAAAATCCACGCCGTTACCTAAAAAACTGATACTTTCCTGATAAATATCCATTGTGTTCCTTCTGTGTATTTTTCTGAGGGTTCTTATTCGTAGTGAGAAGAATTATAAAGATGAGGGAATGGCAAGATATTAAATACGGGCGGAAGTTTTTATACTCAATGAACTTTAAGAGGCTTTGATGCTTAATTTAGTTTAGAGACAGAGTCGCACCGTTTCGTGTGCTTCTTAGTCAATACGACAAGTTTTATAACCCAGTAAGCTTGTTCAACGCTTTGCTCATCGCATAAGTTTCACCCACCTGTGCATTGTAATTTCTTAAGCTCATCGTCCTCCTAGTAACAGAGAATGAATGCATTGTTGCTTAAATCAGTTGAACCTTTTCCAAGTCTTGTGATCTGATCCTTTATGGTAGTTAGAACGGTGGTGACATGGGTAAAGCGGAAAAGAAGATAACTAACTGGGCGGAATACAATAAGGCTCTGTGCAAGCGTGGTAGAGGTTTTCAGTATTCTGATACCGCGATTGAAACTGCCTTGATGATTAAGGGGATCTTCTATCCGCCATTACGTGCTCTTCAAGGCTTTATTGATTCTATCTTTGAGCTATTGGATGTTCCACTGACGTCCCCTGACTACACCTGTATCAGCAACCGTTCGAAGACAGTTCAGGTCAAATATCGCAATAAATCCAAAGGAGCTATTCGCCATATAGCGATTGACTCGACTGGTCTCAAAGTTTTTGGCGTCGTTGAACCTCAAACTGATTTGATCAACAACGCCGAGAATGAGTGGATTCCATACATCGCGGAAAATCTAAAGTAAAATGGCTATGAACTTATGCTAGGAGTGGGTTTTATTATTGGGTTGATAATCGCAACAAAGCGTAGATAAGCGTGTCAATGATCTCCTCAAGGAAGAGTTCTTGCTGACTCAGGACAAAAATCTTAACGAGTTAAAACGCTTATTGAAGAGTTGATACATACGTCTAACGAAATTAGGCGGCATTTCAGTCTAGGTGTGAATTTGCCAAATAAAATGCATGAAAAAAGCCAGTAACTTGCATTACTGACTTACTAAAAATTGCCAACCTACTTTAGAAGAAGGGGACTCTAATCCGCAGTGGTTTTAAACGGTAGGAGCAGATGCTCGCCATGCTTGGTTTTGGCTATCAGCAATTGAGCGAAACAGATCCCGCAGCTCTTTAAGCATACTATCTTGAAAACCAATATTTTCGTCAGCTTTCTGTTTCAATGCTTGTGCACGTGTCGCTAGAACTTCATCTTCTTTACCGCGAGCCTGAGCTTTAGTTTGCTCTACATTTGATGCTGAGTTTGCCATCTGACTAAGAGACTGAAGAATCGAATTTCGCGCTTGATTAGAGGTGGTAGCTTTGTCAAACTTTCGCCCCCCTTTTGTCAATTTATCAGTCAAATTACCAAGACGGTCTTGCCCGACATCCTGAACACGCTTTAACTGTTGCTGTTGAGTTTTCGATAACCCACCATTGTTCAACAAATCATTAGCCTTATCTACACCAGCTTTTTGTGTTTTCAGTAATGTATTAGTCGATGCTTCCGCTTTAATTTGTTTACCAGCTTTAGCAGAACCTATTCCGCCCAAAATTGCCGTTACACCGGCTAGAACTCCTGAAACTACAGCCATTGCGATCATCGCTTTAGCAGATTTATTTAGCTCTTGTGCTTGACTCTTAAGGCTCGCTACATTCGCTTCAACCGCGATTTCACGTTCAAGTGTTTGTTGTTCTCGGCTTAACTTCGAAACTTGGTACAGTAAGGTCATCAAAGCAAGAGATTCCGAAACCGTATTTGACGATGATTGAGTTCCAGATTGACCATGAAGTGCTTTTTCTAGGGTTTTCATAAGCAGATTTGCTGTTGGTGCCAAAGCGGTCATCAGCTTTTCAACCACGCGAGCTTGTTCTCCACTTTTCGGCGCTTTAGGTCCTTCCAAAAGATAATGTTTAGCACCTGACACCGCCGTCTCATCGTTACCACGAACCGCTGCTTCGGTTTTTGTCTCGGGGGCTTTTTCAGCCTTAGTCGTTTTATCTATCTCACCCAAACCGTATAGATCTGCATTCCCAGTCTTACCAATTTTATCTAACATAAATCCTCCTTAAACCGTCGCTGGACGATTCATTACCGTTTCCATCGTTTCGCTTTTCGCCTGAATCATCTGCATGATGACATTCATCAACTCTTGGAAACCTTCCATCATCTTAGCGATTTCTTTTTTAAGCTTATCAATAACCGATTGAGTCAGCACCTTCTCCGCTTTCTGCTGAGTAAGATCCGCATTAATTTCTGTCACTTTAGCTTTATTATTGGAATGAACACTATCGGCAGAGCCTTTACCAACATTAGAAAGAAGATCTAATGACTCTGCAGCAAATCGAATACCTTTAGCTGTCGTCGTGGCTGCTTTAGAACCCATATCTGCAACTTTTGCCATATTAGCTGCCGCTTTAGTCGCAATATCAGTGATTTTTTGTGCTACTTTACTGGCACTTTTCCCCGCCAATTTAGCAATACCGCCCGCAGCCGCGCCGCCAAACGTCACAACAGCCCCAATAACCGCAACCGCAATCTCTAAAGCCATCATAACTTTGCTGAGAGCATCGACATTAATGCCAGCTTCTTTCATTGCATTTTGAACAGCTGGTTCTTGCATAGCCATACTGACTACACCCAATACACCACCGGCAATCATTAGTGCACCAGCTGCTGCTCCAACACCAGTTGCCACCATTACAGCGCCCACTATAATCGAAACTGCGGCACTGACCCACCCAAATATCTTGGAAACCAGACCCGATTTTTTCGCTTCTTTAGCCGCAGCTTCAGACTCTTTGAGTTTTTGTTCGTTATCCTTTATTTCTTGTTCGTGTTTCGCTTTCGCTACTTTTACTTCTTGGATCTTAAGCTTGTTTTGTACGCTCTTCAGTTTGTCTGTGATAGCAGCTAGCTCTACCTCAAAGTCATCGGCTGACCCTGCCAGGATTTTCACTGCTAGTGAGCCCGTGTTGTCGGCGACCGCATGTAAAACCTTGGCAATCGAATCAACGATTTTTTGTAGTTGATTCATGGCTTTCAGCGTTAATTCATTGACCTTATCGCTAACTGCAGCGTTCGGTGCATCAAGCTGAACTTTAACTTTACCAGTGTTCGGTACTTCAGATTTTTTACCTTTTACGTTTTCAACCGTTACTGAAGCTGACACGTGAGATGCAGTCTTAGTAACCTTATCTAACATTGTTTGACCAGAATCCGGTAAGTATGCCTGACTCTGAGTGCGGTCTAGTGCAATAGAATTCATATTCTAGTTACTCCTTTTGTTTTTCACCGCTTCTAACATGATGCCTGCGCGTTGATGCAAATCTGCATACTCTGGTTTTCCGGCAGACATCCCCTTCGCGCTGTAAAACCCACTCTCTGCCTCTGTTAATTGCTCAAGTTTTAGGTAACACTCTGCAGAGTGGAAAGGTGGGCGTGGGTCATTAATATCTACAAGCGCTGCATAACTGTAGGCGTCAATCGCCTGCAGGTACTCACCCAGTTCTTGACGAGCAGCTCCTAAACCAATAAAAAATCGTGCTTGGTAGTGGTCAAGCATGCTAAGCAGTTGGAATATCTTACCGGCTTGCTCTATTTTTCCTGATTGGAAAAAATTGAATCCAACAGCGTAAATGTGCTCAATGGTATCTGCTGATACATCGTGCAGCATTTTTAACGTTCCACCTTCCTCAAGAAACGAAAGGAGTTCCTCTGCTTGCATTTGAGATGGGTCAGTTACCGGGTTTTGTGTAGTCATGGTTATTTATCCTTAAATCGCTCGTAGGATTGCTTGCAAAATATTGTGGTACTTTTGAACAAATTTATTCATAGCTTCAACAGTTGCGTTGTATTGGGAACTGATGTCGCTTAACGCAGTAGTTTTTAACTGTACAGAATCGTTAATTGGCTTCGACTTACTTGAAACCGAGCTAGAAAAATTACTAAGGTATTTGTTATCTGTATTGTTATAATATACATCGCGACTAACAGTCACTCCTGCATTCTCTAAAAATTGTTTGTGAGTAAAGTATTTAACTCCATCAGAACCAACCCTTGGAGTTATATGTTTTTCTAAATACTTAAACTCCTTACCTTTTTCAAACTTTTGTTGAGTCTCATATCCGAAATGTTTATAAGT
This sequence comes from Vibrio sp. 10N.237.312.B06, assembly GCF_041464685.1. Classification (NCBI taxonomy): domain Bacteria; kingdom Pseudomonadati; phylum Pseudomonadota; class Gammaproteobacteria; order Vibrionales; family Vibrionaceae; genus Vibrio; species Vibrio sp. 10N.237.312.B06. The sequence goes on along the minus strand of NZ_JBFSPI010000082.1, from coordinate 16,316 downwards.
AAAATGCTGCCTGTCTGGATAATAATGCCCATCACCAGTACTTGAGTTAATTATCTCCGATAACTTTGTACTGATGGTAGTCTGGACTTGACCAAATATTTTTAGTTTAGTCGTAAGCTCTTGGAGTTCCTCTTTCTTCTCGTTACGCTTTTCAAGACGGTTCACTCGACGCTCATTTAAAGAAAACAGCACGCGCTCATCAAAACGATCGCCAATAGTCGAATCAATCACAGATAACAAATCACGAGAGGTTAACGAGTGCTCAGCTTTAACATCTGCTTTCCTTTGACCGTCAGTCCCTACCGTTATTTTCTTTTCATCTTCTGTGATTTTACTTAAACGAGCTTTCAGAGCGGCTAGGTTACTCATCATTTTTTTATGACGAGTGGCAAAGTCGATACCAACATCTTTCCTCAACATCATTTTTTCAAACTGAAATCTTATATCTCGTGCTGTATGCTGTTTTATTTGGTCAACCTGTTGTTGTGGAGTTTGGAACTTCTGCACTTCGTGAAGACTGCTATAAAAGGCATCGACTTGAGTGTTTATAAGACTCACAGCCATATTCGAGAATAAGCTAGAGAGCGTTATATCCGTAGATGAGCTCCTTAGCTTTGCAATTGCCGCATCAAGTACTATTTGCAGCTTACTAACCGAACCTGCTCCATAAGCATTTGCGTATTGACCTTTTACTTGGTTCACCAGATCGTTCAGCCCTCCTCTAAGCTCCTGCTTAGACATACCTGGAAGCCAAGTGATTTTATTTGCCAAAAGTTGTGCATCACTGCCACTTAGCGTAAGACCTGCATTATTTAAAGATCTAGTAAGCTGTGCTAAAACTGCTGCTTTGAAGCTTTCTTTCGTTAATAAATAATCCGAGTTATTTAGCTCGTTGATGTCTACCGAACCTAGATTGCGAAATGCATTACGCAAAAAAGAAATAGCGTTCTCACGAACCTTACTAGAGCTCATTTGCTGAGAAAGTGAATTTATAAACACACTGATCTTCGCAGTAGCTTGTTTAAGTGCATCGGCATCTAAGTTAGCTATTTGTTCTTCTTGGGTACTCTGGCTTCCTAAGCGGAACTGATTGATAAAGTCTGTAGGGAGCGAATTGTCTACCTTGTCACTTAACTGCTTTTCGAACCAAGTTCGGAATTGGTAAGTAAGTGTTTTGTTGACTCCGTTTACCAAGTCTTGAGGTGAAATCTGACCATTCACCGCTTGATTTTGCAACGATTTCATCCAATGAGCAGCAGTATCAACTGCAGCAGTGCCAGTAAATGCTGCTTGTTTTTCTAGTAGTTTCCTCAATGAATTGGCATAAAGATCAAGGCTATCTTGTTCACTACGCCCTAACACCTTAGGCAATTGACTAATCAACGCCTTCAACTTAGCCGCATTTGGCTCCCCTAAAATATTAGCCAATTTATCAGCCAAACGATCCTGAAATGAGGTCTGCGGCTCTGGTCGAGGTCCTACCCCACCTACTGGGTTTCTTCTGTTTATATCCGTCATTTAAAAACCTTTAAATTACTATGCCACGAAGTAACACAGGCCGCTTGCGCCTAGAGCCTTCGGCATTAGTGCCGTGGAGCGGATGTTGTTGTTGTCTGCGGCGTTGTACTTCCTCGAGCAATTCATGTTCTGCTTGTTTCATCAGTTTGGGATCGGCGTTTAACCCATCAAGCAGAATATTTCCTGCTACTGGACCAACACCTAATCCTTCAAGTAGTTCATTGAACACTTCAGCTCGGTCATCTGCAGTAAGGATAGCAAGTTCTGATTTTTCAATGGTTTCGGTAAAGGGTTGCTTCATCTTGATACCTATATTAAAGCGAAGCATCTATTAGATGCTGTCAGTAACAGTCGAGAGTTTTTACTTTCTTTCTCTTTTTAAGTGGGCGGTAGTCACTCAGGCGCAAGTAGTACCAATCATCTTGTTCATCGTGACTCGCACCACAGGCTCCCAAATAGAATTGCGCTAATCTTTGGTTACTCATATTGCTACCACGCAATACGTCAACGTTGCCACGAATGATCCAGTTGAGTGGGTACAATCGGATAGCATGTTCTGCGAGTAAAAACAGTGCAGAGAAAGGATTGCTCAAACCTTGGTTTGGAGTAATTCTTCGCAACAAAACGATGATAATTTCACCATCGTCTACTCGGAACACGAGCTCCATACCGTCGTATTCGTAGCGATGGCCAAGTAAGATAGTGCTTTTCTGCCAGAAATAAGGCCTCACTTTGATTCCTGACGTCACTAAAGACTGACTGAGTACACATGCCATTACATTCCCACCCTGCCTAAAGGTTGAATATTAATTTGTTGCGTTAGTTCTTGAAAAGACAGCACTGGCAGATCGTAGTATTCAGATTCAATCAATTTTCGCACGTAACGGCGTACGTCCATTGACACCACTAACACTGGTTTATTTGGCATACGGCTCAAATCACCAACTGCTTGCTTAACGTCGCTGACAAACTGTTGAGTAACGGAAGGGTCAAGCGCTAAGTAACTGCCCGACGAAGTCTGACGAATACCGTTACGGAGCATATCTTCCAAGCTCTGATCTAACAGGTATGCTGGCAACATATTTTGACCGCTGGCGTACTTGTAACAAATATAGCGTTTCAAACTTGAACGGATGTATTCAGTCAACTGAACCACGTCTTTTTCTTTTTGTCCCCACTCCACCATTGCTTCTAAGATCACTCGTAAGTTACGAATAGAAATATCCTCAGAGACAAGGCGTTGTAGGATTTCCGTCATTTTTTGCAAAGGCACAATACGCTGTGTCTCTTTTACTAATTCGGAATAACTGCCTTCCATTTGCTCTAGCAAATAACGAGTCTCTTGGATACCGATAAAATCTTGGGCGTACTCTTTTAGCACATGAGAAAGGTGGTAAGTCAAAATACGGTCGGGAGTTAAAAAGCCCACTTGGCTGTTTTCTAGTTTTACTTTATGACTGTGGTCTACCCAAATACTCGAAATTCCCGGTAGAAAATCGTCATCTTTCTCGTAAGGTATACCAAGCAAATCGATCTGCTCATTATCTTCTGTCACCAGCAGTTTTAAGCTTTGAATCCGACCGCGGGCAACTGGCACTTCTTGCAATTGAATCAAGTATTCACCGTTGCTCATCCCTTCGTTAAATCGTAAGTGAATCCCCGGGAACGGCACGCCGAGATCTAGGTACAACGCTCGTCTTACTCGTGCGAGCTCATCATTCAAAGCGACGGCTTCTAAGCTCTCTTGTAAGCGAGCATCCAAATCGATTAGCAGCGGTACCGTCATAGCGAACTCTTCTTGTTCACCTAGTTTTCCTTTGCTGTTGCGCTGAGGTGCCGCTTTGTTCGATTTGGCGGCTGGCGAGCCCGCGCCTTGGGCAACAAAACTTGGTAAGTCGGCACTGCTTAATTTACTTTGTTGTTTTTTGTTATGGAGTAAGAAAAAGCCGCCACCACCGACTACAATAGCAAGAACAAAGAAGGTAACCTTCGGGAAACCGGGAATAAGCGCAAACAACACTAGCAACACACCGCCAATCAACAAAGCTCTTGGTTGTGCTGTAACCTGTGCTCCGATATCTGAGCCTAGGTCAGAGGACTCTTCATTCGAAACGCGCGTCACAATAATACCGGCAGTAATCGCGATAAAGAGAGCCGGAATTTGCGATACCAGGCCATCACCTACGGTCAAAACAGCAAATAGCTCCAATGCTTCCGACGCTGACATGCCTTTTTGAGTCACACCTATGGTTACACCGCCAAGAATATTCACCACGATTATCACCAGACCAGCAATAGAGTCTCCTTTTACGAACTTCATCGCCCCGTCCATAGAGCCGTACATTTGGCTTTCTTTTTCAATCACTGAACGGCGATGACGCGCCTCATGAACATCGATTACCCCGGCGCGCATATCGCCGTCTATACTCATTTGCTTACCCGGCATCGCATCAAGGGAGAATCGAGCACTGACTTCCGCTACCCTTTCTGAACCTTTAGTAATCACCATAAACTGAACGATTGTGATGATCAGGAAAACTACGATGCCCACGACCAGGTTACCACCCACGACGAAGTTACCAAAGGTAGAAACGATTTGACCAGCATCACCTTGCAGCAGGATAAGTCGTGTTGTAGTGATAGAAAGTGACAAGCGAAATAGTGTAGTGATCAACAGAACCGCTGGGAATGCAGAGAACTCTAGGGGGGATGTAATGTAGATAGCAATCATCAATAAGACGACCGCTATACTCATGTTGGTACCGATAAGTACATCCACCAATGTCGTAGGTAAAGGCAAGATCATCATAAAGACGATTGCCAGTAGCATCACGGCAAGCATGATGTCTTTACGCTGCCCAACCTTGTTAATAATATCGATCAACTTATTCATTTGGTTCACTATTTAGAGATTTTATATAACAGCGATGAGCGCGGCGCGCGCCCTCAACATCATCTTGTTTCCAGCGGGCTTGGCTAAGACAAAACCATAAACCAGCTTCATTAGAGTTGTTGGCTTCCAACAAGCTTTCGCACAGTTCGATTGAACGAGCGTACCGCCCTAAATCCAGGCATGCTACCGCTAATGTTTGGCGAGCTTCTTTATGCTGAGGTTCGATTTCCAACAGCGCTTCGAGTAACATAATTGCTTGTTTAGGTTTTTTATATTGAACTTGGAGAGCCCCGTGGATAAGCAATAGCTCCACATCTTTTGCTTGTAACATGGGAGTTAAACCTGAATCAGTAGATTCAACGCCATGGTGAGATAACGTTGATCTAATTGAGTAGTTTGCAACGTTTCCGCTGCTTGAGTTAGCGTATGAGAACCATTTTTCTTCGCCAAGTCTTGAAGTCTTTGCAGAGTTATATCAAACTGCTGACGGTATTTTTCTGGGCGAAGTAAGTCTGTATGTGTAATCTTTGGCTTAGCGAGTGGCATCAAGTACTGCTCTGAAGGGCGAAGTTCATACAATTTCTCTAGGTGCGTCGCGATGGCTTGACCGTCAGGTAGCAGTTGAAAACGTTGTGGAAAGTCGCTTTCGACTTGCTCAAGAGAGATATGAGCAAAACTTTCAATACCAACGTTTAATGTACTAATCCGATTCATGAGTTCACCACGTCGTTATGCAAACGAACTAGCAACGCGAATGCTTGTTCTATGGTTGGTAAGGTAACTTCATCGCCTTCAATTTGCGCTGAGAAAACTAACGCTTGTTCATCGAACAGCCCAGTTTTAATAGTGAATGGCCACCCTTGCCCTGAATGACAAAAGCTCAGTGCCTTTTTAATTGACTCATTAGATTGATGCCATGGCAGCGCTTTTACCAACATAAGAAACAAACAATCCTGATATTTCTCAAGGTACAAGGTGCCGCTTTGTTCAAAGCTCAACTGAACACGTCCAGCCGACGAGAAATTTACGGCTTCAAGCCCCATTCCTCGGCAAAAATCATCCACTGACGCATCAATCCAATTCATCGTTCCAAATTTCCTCTTCTTCTAAATCAATCGCTTCATCAAGCACTTTTTGTATTGCTTGTATTAGGTTTTGCCGCTGTTCTTCGTCGTTAAACACATCAATGGAAATATGCCGAACTAAGTTGTGCAGTTCTCGTAAAAAACTAATTTGTCGCTCAATGGCCCCCAACTTCATGGCGTTCACTAAGTTCCATATCTCTTCGCTTCCCACCCAGCGCTGCTCAACTAAGTCGATGACATCCGACATTAAATCAGTAACTTGATAAGCCATGGCTTGCCTGCTGAGGTTTAAACATCTGATAGATATTACTAACTTGATCTTGAAGGGTATTCAGCGTCTTAAGTTTTTGCATATCTGACATCAAAAGCTGCAGCTTAACCGAATCAATATTACTGCCTTGAACACTTAAATCTGCACTCATACCTTGCAACATAAAGTCGACGGCGGTGGACACCTCTTTTTCACCAAATCGCTCAACCACATCCTTGTATGCCGAGCCTAAGCCTTGGTAACTGTGTACTGTGTCACGATAGAAACCGCGTAGTTGGTGCAAACTGCTAAAGTCTTGCTCTTTGCTATATTCATCAGCAAAGCTCGACACACGAATCTCGGTATCAATCTGAGACCAAGAATCTGGATTTTGCTCAAAGTTCAGAAGGGCTTGGTCAATCAGCGCCAACAGATTCTTACTTTCTGGGTTCGCTCCGAGAAACTTTTTTACCGCCTTTAATGCAAGGTACTGGTGACTCTTCTCTTCAGAAAAGCCATTAAGGTAAGCTTGTAGCTGCGCGATCGTTGATAAGTTGCCACCCGCCATCTTGGTAGCAAGGTCTTTGATCTTTTGGTTCTTCTCAAGATCAGGAACTTTCCTTAAATATTCAGACACCAACTCATGAGCTTCATTAACCCGAAGACCACCATCTTTTACTTTACGTTTGGTTAGATCTTTTTCTGCTTTTTCTGAGCCTAATGACGTCAGCTCCTCCATTGCGTCAAATAATGATTGAGTAGCATTGTGTACTCGGACGCTCTCGCCTCGATAGTTTCCACCAATTGACTCCCCAGAACGTACGTACTCATGACCGCTTCGAATTGGCGTGTCAAACTTGTTACCCGTTGCAATTTGATTGTTGATAATACTCACTCATTTGCACTCCTTTCGTACAATATGACTTGAGTGTAAATGTTGTATTTGCAATAGGCTGTCAAAATCAGACGTGTTTTTTTAGGGCATTTTTAGTTTTCTAAAAACTCCCGACCAATAGTCACTATAAATACTGCCCCATCCTTTCTACTCTATCACTACCAGTTATTACGCATATTTCCTAAATTGAACGATTTCTCATACATCACCGAAACGCAACAATCTGCTATCAGACAAACTCGTTTGATACAAATCCGCGGCCGAGTTACTCAAGTTACTGGCACCATCATCAAAGCCGTGGTTCCTGGTGTTCGTGTTGGGGAACTTTGTGAGTTGCGCAACCCTGACCAAACCTTGTCGCTTCTCGCGGAAGTGGTTGGTTTTCAGCAACATCACGCGTTACTTACTCCACTTGGAAACATGCTTGGTATTTCCTCCAACACCGAAGTGAGTCCACTTGGAAAAATGCATGAAGTAGGCGTTGGCAACCACTTGTTAGGTAAGGTACTGGATGGACTGGGTCGCCCGTTTGATGGCACCCAAAATAAAGAACCGAGTGCTTGGTATCCAGTTTACAAAGATGCACCGCCACCGATGCAACGAAAATTGATCGAAAATCCCATCTCCATGGGGGTTCGTTCGATAGACGGATTACTCACCTGCGGCGAAGGACAAAGGATGGGTATTTTTGCCGCGGCTGGTGGTGGTAAAAGTACCCTACTCGCCAAGTTCATCCGCTCCGCTGACGTTGATGTCACAGTTCTCGCCCTTATCGGCGAAAGGGGGCGTGAGGTTAAAGAATTTATCGAACACGACCTTGGTGAAGAAGGCATGACAAGGGCGGTGTTAGTCGTAGCAACCTCAGATAGACCTGCAATGGAACGTGCCAAAGCTGCGTTTGTGGCCACCTCCATCGCAGAGTACTTCCGTGACCAAGGTAAACGCGTCCTACTGCTTATGGATTCTGTCACTCGCTTTGCCCGAGCTCAACGTGAAATCGGCTTGGCAGCAGGTGAACCACCAACACGACGAGGTTATCCGCCTTCTGTTTTTGCTGCATTGCCAAGACTGATGGAACGTGCTGGCCAATCAGACAAAGGCTCCATCACCGCTCTGTACACCGTACTTGTAGAAGGTGACGATATGACAGAACCAGTTGCCGACGAGACCCGATCAATACTTGATGGTCACATTATTCTTTCTCGGAAACTGGCCGCAATGAACCACTACCCAGCCATTGACGTGCTTCGTTCAGCAAGCCGTGTAATGAACCAAATCGTGGATAAAACTCATCAAGCATCGGCAGCTCATATGCGTGAAATGCTGGCAAAATATGAAGAAGTTGAACTGCTGATTAAAATTGGCGAATACCAACATGGTGCTGATAACCGCGCGGATATGGCCATTGATCAAAGTGATGATATCCGAGCGTTTTTACGTCAAGGCACACACGAAACAAGTGAGCTCGACGAAACCGTGACTCAGTTACAAGGACTCGCGGGCTTATGATCGAGCAGTTACTAGAGATCAAAACGATTCGTGCCGAGCGAGCTGACAGTGCAGTTCAGCAGCAAGAGTACCGAGTCAACAACGCCCTCTCTATAAGGCGAAAATCCGAGCAGTCCGTAGTCGATTATCACCAATGGCGAAAAGAAGAAGAAGAGCGACGATTTACCAAAGCGAAGCAGAAAATGGTGGTGCTAAAAGAACTCGAGATATTGCGACAAGAAATCGCACTATTGAGGGAAAGAGAAGCCGATTTAAAGCAGCGAGCCGCTGAAGCCAAAAAAGTATTGGAGCAAGAAGCTCAACGGCTCAAAGAGAGAAAAAAAGAAGCAATCGCCGCTCATAAAACCAAAGAAAAATTCATTCAGCTAAACGAACAAGAAATCGCTGAACAAATACGTCAAGTGCAGTACCAAGAAGAGCTCGAACAAGAAGAGTTTCGTAGTGCCATTGTTTCATAGAAGGTAAAAATGCGAGTCAAACACGATCACCCAGACACAGCAGAATTTCCCAAAAAGGTTCGACAGAGTCCCGCGACTAACGTCTCGGAAGAACTTGAATCTATCTTTAACAATGCTCTGAAGCCTAAAACTCAGCCAGCCAATCTTCAGCAAAAGAGTGCCAAAGACCAAGCTGATTCAACGGATTCAACGGATTCAACGGATTCAACGGTTTCAACGGTTTCAACGGTTTCAACGGATTCAACGGATTCAACGGATTCAACGGATTCAACGGTTTCAACGGATTCAACGGATTCAACGGATTCAACGGATTCAACGGATTCAAGCGCATCTCTTGATGGCTTGTATCTCGATCCCAAAGACATTATTGACGGTTTCCCAAAAGGCTTGAATACTCAACCAGCGCCAATCCAGTTTGATGGTAAAGCCGCTACCTCTGTGCAAAACGTCTTGAATGGTCAGCGACTAAAGCCCGATACGACAGTAAAAGAAGCGGTAACCTTAAGTAACGCGCAGATTAACACAGAAGCGAAAGCTACGTTGTCCGCATTTGAAGAGAAGCTAAAACCCTTAAAGCGCATTGATTTACATCATTCAACCTCTGAAGTGGGCACCAAACTGCACTCGGCGGCGAATATAAACCAACCGACTACTCAAGGTGATGTGATCCTAAAGAGTATGGAGGCGCAAACACCTCACAGCTCGGCAAGAAACGTGAACGATCTGATTAGTAAGTTGGTCGAAAAGATCTATGTTTCTCTCCCAAAAGCGAACGAGAAGGAGGTCCGACTGTTTCTCAATGAAGGTCAATTGAAAGGTGGTGAGATCTCCATTAAGCACGACAGTTCTGGTTACAGCGTCTTAATTAAACAAGAGCATGCCCTTTCGCTAATCAACCCAAACGCTAAACAAGAATTGGTTGAGCGCTTACAACGCTTGGGGATTGAACAACCGATTCGAATCTCAATCAGCGAGCAAATGAACCAACAACAAGATCAACAACGTTCTCGACAACAACGCAGTATTTATGATGAATGGAAGCCTGAGGACGAATGATGATACTTAATTTCCCTAAAGTCGACGCATCAAGCATCTCGCTAAGCAATCAACTATGTGCGAAACAATGCCACTTTCAAGATAGCCTGAGCAACAGCCTGTCGGTTACGCTAGGGCCAAAACCTCAATTTACTGGCTATCGTTTGGCGTTATTCATTGGAGGGCAAACGATCAAAATAGATTTTTGTGGTGCGCAATTACAGTTGTGGTTACATGACATGCTTGACTCAACGGCTTTTGAATCACTACCAAACTCATTGCAATTGGCGTTACTCAATAGCCAGATTGAACCATACACCGATGTGATTAAACGTCTTTTTGGGCAGCTTCCTGTCTTAAGCAAGTTACAACCTCTTGAACAGCAAACTCAGCAAGAGAATGTATTGATGCTCACCATCAACCGTGATGACGCATCTCTTAGCCTCTGGGTGCATGAAGGTCGAGATGTGCTACTTGGCGCGTTGCCACAAGCACCATCTTACCTAAGTCAAAATATTGCACTACCATTCTGGTTGAGTTTTGGCAAAACACGTTTGGCAGTCAGCCAATTCGAGCAACTGGAATTGGGGGATGTGGTGTTTTTCGATGATTGCTACATCGCACAACATCAAGTGCTCTTTCAGATATCCAATCAAAACCTTTGGCGATGCCAACTCGACGAAACCATACTCCACATCCTAGATAAAGAAACCAATATGAACGATATCAATAGCTCTGAAGTACTTACCGACCACAAGCAACTGCCAATTGAACTCACTTTTGATGTTGGTCAGCAAACCATAACTTTAGAACAACTTAACGCGCTACAACCTGGCTTTACCTTTGAGCTTAACCAGCCAATTTCAAACCCGGTCACTATGCGAGCAAACGGAAGAATTATTGGTGAGTGTGAACTTGTGAGCATCAATGAACGCTTAGGTGTTCGCGTTCTCGAATTGTTTGGCGGTAGTCAGGAGCCAGCATGATCCAGTTACCTGATGAACTGAACCTAATCGTCACGCTCGCCCTACTTGCTTTGGTTCCTTTCATTGCAATGATGGCGACCTCTTTCGTAAAGCTTGCTGTGGTGTTCTCTCTATTGAGAAACGCACTGGGTGTACAACAAATACCACCCAATATGGCGCTGTACGGATTGGCGATAATTTTGTCGATCTTCATTATGGCACCAGTAGGATTTGAAACCTACGACTACGTTACACAACATGAAATATCCCTAGAAGATTCCGACAGTGTTGAAGGGCTGATTGAAAGCGGACTGCAGCCATATCGAGAGTTTTTGAAAAAACACATCCGTGAAACTGAAACGGTGTTTTTTACCGATGCTGCGAGAACCTTGTGGCCACAGAAGTACTTCGACCGCTTAGAGTCAGACAGCTTATTGTTGTTACTCCCCGCCTTCACGGTCAGTGAACTAACTAGGGCATTTGAGATTGGTTTCTTGTTGTATCTGCCCTTCATCGCTGTCGACCTAATCGTGTCCAACATCCTACTGGCAATGGGGATGATGATGGTATCGCCGATGACAATTTCGCTACCATTCAAACTACTGCTTTTTGTGTTACTTGACGGTTGGACCAAGCTAACTCATGGCTTAGTACTCAGCTACGGATAGTGAGGAGAGAAATATGAATCCGGCCGAAATAATCCACTTTGCCACTCAGGCTTTAACGCTTGTTCTATTCTTGTCGCTGCCACCGATTCTGGTTGCGGCGTTTGTTGGCACCTTAGTCTCACTCATCCAAGCACTGACTCAAGTTCAAGAACAAACGTTGGGGTTTGTCGTTAAACTGATTGCCGTCATAATTACCTTGTTTGTTACCGCACAGTGGTTGGGCGCCGAGCTGCATTCGTTTGCAACCTTGACCTTAGATAAAATCCCACAAATACGATGAGTTACGATGATTTGCACCACGCACTGTTCCTGTACAGCTTAACGCTTCCTAGGTTAATGGCTTGTTTTATATTCCTGCCGATCTTAAACAAGCAAATGCTGGGTGGCACCATGGTGAGAAATGGAATCTTGTGTTCTCTTGCACTTTTTATATTTCCTATAATTAATCAACAAAATTTACCTGCAGAAACGGATGGAATCTGGTTAATGGTTATCTTGGGGAAAGAGGTGTTATTGGGTCTGCTCATTGGCTTTATTGCGGCGATCCCCTTTTGGGCAATCGAGGCGGCAGGCTTTCTCGTGGATAACCAGCGAGGCGCAGCCATGGCGAGCATGTTTAACCCCACCCTCGGTTCGCAATCGACGCCAACGGCGGTATTGTTGACTCAAACTCTGATCACTTTGTTCTTCTCGGGCGGTGGCTTTGTCACTTTTCTTTATGCGCTATTTTCCAGTTACTCGTCATGGCCTGTGATAGGTTTTTTTCCAACCATAACAGAAGGGTGGGCACGCTTTTTCTACGACCAATTTGAGCAATTAATGTGGCTTGGAGTTTTGATGTCTGCGCCTATAGTACTGGCGATGTTCCTTGCCGAGTTTGGGCTTGCGCTCATCAGCCGATTCGCACCACAACTCAACGTTTTCTTCTTGGCAATGCCGATCAAAAGTGCCATCGCCAGTGTGTTATTGATTGTGTATCTGGCTCTGATGATGAACCACTTTCAAGCACTTTTCTCTGAAATCGCACTGTTCTCAGAGCAGCTAAACACTATTTGGTAATCGCTAGAGTCTGCTTATCTCTCGAACTTATTTTTGCAGCGACTTGTAGATTGTTCTTGCAAAAATAGATGCTTTGAAATGTGGTAACTCTATTCGATAAACCTATAATGCAGTGGAAAGAAACCACAAACGCCGTCCAAAGAGTTCAGCTAAAACGTTTTACTCTTTGTTGAGAGGGATTTACTTAGAACGATTCGGCGAAAAGGAATTAGCCGTCCGCCTCTCACCTGATTAAAACGCTTTATCTCGAACAAAATTCAACCAAAATAAATAAACAGGTCCTAATAATGAGCGGAGAAAAAACTGAACTCCCCACCCCAAAAAAACTCAGGGATGCCCGCCAAAAAGGGCAAGTTGCAAAAAGTCAGGAAATCATTTCATCTTCATTGATTCTGTCTTTGATTGTCGTGTTGTTTGCATTCGCCGATTACTATATGTCGCACATATCTGCCCTAATTTTACTGCCAAGCAAATTGGCATATCAGGGCTTTCAAGATGCACTACTCGACGTAGCTATCGCCATCGCCAAAGAAATGGTTTATCTGCTTGCGCCGATCCTCTTGATTGCAACCTTAGTCGCCATCATGGCTAACATGGGACAGTTCGGCTTTCTATTTAGTGGCGAGTCTGTCAAACCGGACATCAAGAAGATCAATCCAGTCGAAGGGGCAAAGCGAATTTTTTCGTTAAAGAGTATCATTGAGTTTATTAAGTCCATTCTCAAAGTTTCGTTACTTTCATGCATTATTTGGATAACGCTGAAAGGTAACTTAAACACGTTACTGCAGATACCTACCTGTGGGTTAGAGTGTGTACCGATCATCACTGGCGTATTAATCAAACAATTAATGATGATCTCTGCGGTAGGCTTTATTGTGATTGCCGCAGCCGATTTTTCTTACCAAAAGTTCGACCACACTAAACAGTTAAAGATGACCAAAGATGAAGTGAAACGTGAATACAAAGAGATGGAAGGCAGCCCTGAAATAAAAAGTCAACGTCGTCAACTGCACCAAGAAATGCAAACTTCTAACCAAAGAGATAACGTTAAACGCTCGAATGTGCTGGTTACAAACCCAACACACATTGCCATCGGTTTGTACTATAAAAAGGGCGAAACACCTCTGCCTGTGATTACCCTAAAAGAGACTGATGCGATGGCAAAGCGTATGATTGCGATTGCCAAAGAAGAAGGGGTTCCGGTGATGCAGAAAGTACCGCTCGCACGTGCGTTATATGTGGATGGGCAGTTAGACCAATACATTCCTGGCGATCTTATTGAAGCCACCGCAGAGATCCTGCGCTGGGTTGCGTCTCTGGAGCAATCTGAAGAGCAATAAGCGAGAAAACTATGTGGTTCAAGGTAAATATCGCTAGTACTCGACTCACTCAACTTGAAGATACAATTTTTAAGACATGAAAATGATCCATTTCTCCGTAAGCTATTGGTTGTGCATTACACCAGGCTCAATCGTAGAGCAAAGAAAGTAGAGGTCTCATTTAAGCCAAAAACGAGAAAAGCAATACAGCACCTAGCCATTGATGCGACTGGCCAATGGTTGATGGCGAAGGTGAATGGAAAGTCAAAAAACACAAGACAGATGGCAAGCGGAGAGTTTGTCGATATCGTATAACTCAAAGCATGAGCCGTCGTGGTAATTGTTGGAACGCCTGTTTTGAAAGCTTTTTCCACTCAATGAAAGTAGAAGCTGTCCAAGACGAGCCGATAATGATGCGAGAAGAGATGCTTCAAGCACTCTTTGAATACATCGAAGTTGTTTATAATCGAACAAGAAGGCACAGGGCTCTTGGGTATCTAAGCCCAATTAACTTTGAAAAACAATATGTCGCTTAATACCTTCTCCAGTCTAACTGGAGCAGATCATTAGGGCGAATGTCAAAGCTATAAACAAAGTCATAGGACTAGGTATGCCTGTTAGAAGCTAACTATTAGTCAAATATGGCGTCGTTGAACCTCAAGCTGATTTGATCAACAACGCCTACAAGAACAGATTCACACGATTGAACATAATGATAGTGGCTATATACCCAATCAACTTGAAGATGCAGGCTTGAGAACTTGAATTTATCATTAATTCGAGATGTCAAAGAGCCTGCGATCTCTGGAAGAGTCACAGTAAAAAATTGACCTATTGCCGCCTTGAAATCCCGTTTGCTTTTGAAGTAAACATTGTTCCTCGACTTCTCATTCATTACTTTCCATAGCCGCTCTATTGGGTTTAGGTTTGGGCTATAAGGTGGAAGATAATGCAGTTCGATATTTAGGACAAACGCCGCATCTTTGACTAAGTCACTGCGGTGATATCCTGCACCATCTAAGATGATATGAAGCTTATGGGCTAACAGATAGCTCTCTCTTAACTTACAGAAAAAGTGAACAATACTTTCACTGTTAATGCTTTCGTAATCGTGAACAATGGTGGCACCAATATCCGACAGGTTCAGTGCACCAATAATGTTCAACCTGCTGCGATTACCCGTTGTTTCAATCACTTTATCCTGACCAGTACGTATCCAGCCATGAGATATTTTGGTTGATAAGGTTGGGTGAACAGCGTCGATAAAAACTATCGTTTCACCCTTGCCACAGCTTGCCTTTAGTGATTTATAACCATCTATGAAGGCTTGTTGTTTTGCTTCATCAAACTTGTGTGGAACGCCTTTCGGCTGCTTGTAGCTAAAGCCATTGTGGTGAAGCCATTTGTTCATACCAGAAACCGTGTAATCAAGTCCAAATGTCTCTTTAACATAGGCGACAATTTGATGAGTATGAGAATAGGTTTTCTCAGTCAAATGCTAGATTAGGTGCATGGTTTGAGTAGCAGAAAGTTTACTTTGGCTTCCGCCATTTTCAGGCTTAAGTTTTTCAGAAAGAACGTAGTCACTGAGGTGACGTGCAACGGTCGATTCATTAATACGAAGGGCTTGTGAAATCATAGTCTGACTCCAGTCTTCAGAAGCTAGCAAAACAGCCTTAATACAGTCGCAAACTCGACTGTCACGTTCATTGTCGTGCATTTGTCCGAGTTGTAGTTTCTGTTGAGGAGTCAGTGTAATTTTCATGGCTCGTAGCATGATCCTGATTCTAAAGAAAATCAAGCATCTTCAATGATCACGGGTATAAATACCAATCAAATTTGCTCTAATTATTCATTTTTTGAATTGATATTAAATTTAAATTGATATTAAATCTGAATTGGGTTTATATATATGCGATTTAACGTAATTATAAATATAATGGAGATATAAATGAAAAAAATCATTGCAGTAATACTTCTAGGAGTAACATGTTCTGTCTTAGCTAAAGAAGTGCCGGTTAATTCACCAGAAGTAGATTTGTTGCTTAGCAATAATACTATTCATGGTGTTCATTACGGGAAAAAAACAGTTCAATATTTTTCCGATTCAGGAACAACGTGGTGGATGAGTAGTGGTGATGTAAAACCCAGCGAAGGCACATGGCGCATTAAAAATAATAAATATTGTTCAAACTTTGGTAGTGGGGAAAGCTGCTACGAGGTTGTCCATGATAACTCACAAGATATCTATTACTTTTTAAAAGGCGATTTCCGAGCTCCGTTTATCCCTCGTGAGGGATACACGTTTAGCTCGGTAGACTAGTTGTTTCATTTATTTAACGTAACGGCACTTAGTGTGAACCCAAATTTAGACACAAGAACAGCTCCCTATTAGGAGCTGTTCTGCGTTACGGAGTCACGCAATTGAACATAGGAATAATGAACACCAATAATTTTTTTTAGTGAGTTTTTTAAAACGTATGTCTTTTTACGGATAACCTTGTTTTTCTTAGATTCATCACTACATCAAATATGAACAATATTGCTGTTAAACTAGTTTAAAGGTTTTGTATGGCTATCTATGTAGCGCCTGGTAATAAAGTCGGGCGAGATGGGGCTCTTTTCAAGAGTGTAAAATTAATACAACAAATCATACGGTTGT
>NZ_JBFSPI010000081.1:0-24147 GCF_041464685.1 Vibrio sp. 10N.237.312.B06 | reverse complement strand
GTGAAAGCTCAAAAGCCTGACAATGCATCACAAGGGGTTATCGGTCCCAATTTATTAAGCTACATTGGTGTGCTTGCAGGACAATATCACCTTAGCGTTCGAAAAATCCAATCACTGCTCAAAGAGCAACTCGGCACAACATTTTCTGTTGGTGCGATTAGCGAAGCGCAAACGAAAGTCGCTTCAATGCTAACGCCATTGCATCAAGCGATAAAACAAGCGTTAAAGAAAGCGCCTTTGATTCATGCTGACGAGACCTCGTATCACCGAAATGATGAAACGAGCCTTCGTTGGTGTTGGTTAGTGGCAAGTGATGACCTTGTCTATGAACAAATACTTTATTCGCGCTCGACCTCATCAGCGAAAAAGGTCATTGATGAAGACTATGCAGGCATTGTGGTCAGCGACCAGTGTCCAAGCTATAACTGGATAGCCGCAGACCGTCATCAGTTATGTTGGGCACATGTGAAGCGTAACCTTCAGCAAATGGCGGATTATAGTGGCGGTGGTCACACCGCTCATATTGGCAGACATCTTTGTTTGCTGACGAACGTCATTTTCCATACTCGGCATCGTTATGAACAAGATGAGTTAAATTATCCGCTGTACTTACGAAGAATGCGTAGGTTGCAGAAATCGTTCGATCATTGGTTGAGCAAAGGGACTGATGTCATGGTCAAGCGGTATCGGGGGCGATGCAAGTTATTGCTCAAACATAGAGAGAGCTTGTGGGTTTTCCTCAAGAAAACGTCAATCCCCTTAACCAATAATGAAGCTGAGCGATGTATTAGAGGCTTTGTAATCCAAAGGAAAATTAGCTTCGGAACGACCTCGGATGCAGGCGATAAATTCCGCAGTAGGATACATACCCTCATCGAAACCTGCAAAAAACGTGGCTTATCGGCAATGTCCGTATTGAGTGAGATCATCACGGCTGTTGTGGATAAGAGGCCGTACCCCAACGTCTTTGACTTATAAACCACACGGTTCTCTTCAAACATGGTAAGTCAAGATACCTCGGTGAACGCTTACTTTCACACTTCTATCTCTCACGACAGCAATCACGCTTTTAACAGTGAACCACTTTTCTTTGAGACCTTCACTAAATGCTGCGGGGAGCACGTAAACTTCTCGCACCTCTTTTCGACCATGACCTTTATTTTCGGTCGTATAAGACTCTTGATTGTCCTTAGGCAAAGCCCAATAATCTTGAAATTGTGCATCAATTTCTGCGAGTAAGCTGTAAGCGTCTGCGAACCGACTCATTGACTTTCTAATATCAACACAGATACCGGCAACTAAGGCGGTATCTGTCATTCTGAACGCTATTCGGGGGCGGGGGGACTAGTCCGTTTTTGGCATATTCCAAGGAAGAAGATGACCATGGTCGTCTTCACTCTTCAGTTTCGGGATTTCTCGTAGCACGTATTCCAGATACTCATACGGCTCACAATCGTTAGCCTTCGCGGTTTCGATAAGGCTGTACAGCACGGCACTGGCGCGTGCTCCATTATGACTCTTTGAGAACAACCAGTTGTTCCGTCCTACCGTGAACGGACGTACTGAGCGTTCCGCTCGGTTATTATCCATGCTTAACCGGCCATCATCGATTACTCGTACTAGCTTCGACCATTGATTGAGACTGTAGCTAATCGCCTCACCTAATTTACTTTTAGGGGGCACCTGAGTGACCGATTTATCTAACCACGCCTTGAATTCATTGAGCAGAGACTGAGTCTTTGATTGGCGGGTAACATATCGCTCTTCCCTCGGCTTATCTTTGAGTGCTTGTTCAACACGATAGAGCTTTTGGAACCAACTGACTGCCCACGGGATTTTACCCCCTTTTCCTTGCTTGCCTTTTGGTTGGCTCTGCTCTGCCTCTATGAACTTACGTCTTGCATGAGCCCAGCAACCCACCAACTTCGCCTCTGTCTTTTCATACGCTTTATATCCATCAACATGAAGGTATCCAGTGTAGTTTGACAGGTACGATTGAGGGCAGTGGTGACCCCGACTCCCTTCTTGATAGTCGAACAAGACGATACCAGGGGATTGCGCATTACCGCCCCTGTCTGGACCACACCCATACAACCAGATGTAACTTTTCTTTCTTTCGTCATCGAGCACGGTCAACGTGGTCTCGTCCGCGAACAGAACATCTTGAGCAAGGAGGGTTTCTTTCAGTAAGGCGATTAACGGCTCTACCTTATCAGCGCAACGCAGTATCCACTGACTCATCGTTTTTCGGCTGAGCGCTAGCCCATATTGTCTGAACAGCGATTCTTGACGATAGAGAGGCAGGGCATAGTGGTATTTGTTCGTGATAATTTGCGCAAGCAAAGAGGGAGTCGCGATGCTTTTCGGGATAATCGATGCTGGCTATGGAGCCATTGCAACAACACTCCTCTCTCCTAACACATCACATTGACGACAGACGTATTTGGGTCTTTCAGTGACTTCAACGTACAACTTAGCCGGGATATACACCAGTTTTTCACTGGTGCTTTGCCCCATCCTACAGAGCATCGACTGGCAACACGAGCAGGTTTTTTCTGATTCTGGTATGTCCACCACGACTCGCTCTCGTGGTAGGTCTTCGGGAAGCGTTGGGCGACCACGACGTTTTGTCTCGGATGAAGTGTTTTCCGCTTCCGAGGCGTCATCATTCGGATTATCGGGCGCTTCCTCTTCATCTGTCGTATCGGCATGAGTCTCCGCCTCATTGAACTCTAAGTCCTGAGGGGGCAGGATTTCACTACTGCTACCAAAGCGTTTACGCCGCGCTAGGTTGAGTTTTTCAACCAGCGATTGGATGGTTAATTCGCTCTCGTTTAGAGACTGGCGAAGCGTGAGTACGCTCGATTCACTCTCGCCTAGAGACTGGCGAAGAGTCAGTATGGTGGCTTCAAATTCATTGAGTTGCTTATCTTTATCAGCCAATAATGCTTCTAAGAGAGCTAACTCATTTTGATGATTTTCATAGGTCATATAAGGAAGATCGCAGAGTTACGCGAAAGTTCCTTATACGCAATATTTTTTATTTAGTTAAGGCTTTGGTAATTCAATGCTTGATGGGGTTTCATTTTTTCAATGTCGAGTCCATCAAGCAACCAATGCCACTGCTCTTCCGTTAATGAGAGGGTTTTCCCTGGCATTTTTCTTGGCCAAGCGAACTTGTCTTTTTCGAGTCGCTTTTGCCAGAGACAAAAACCATTACGCTGCCAATAGAGAACTTTGAGCTTATCCCGGGTTCGATTACAGAAGACGAATAGCGCTTCGGAGAAGGGATTAAGGTTCATATTCTGTTCAACGATAAAGCTCAAGCCGTTAATGCCCTTTCTAAAATCGACGGGCGCCTTGTGGAGATAGATAACAGAGGTATCAGAAGAGAGCATGCCCCCGCCTCAAGGCGTAATTCGGTGTAACGTAGAGGATGGCTGTTGTTCGTTTTTGGGGTTTAGCTTGGCTGTCTTTTCAACGACAACGAATTCAGAAAGTGAATCTTCTCGTTTTTTAGGCATGTTGACTAAGTGGTGTAGTTTACGGCGGTTGTTGTCAAACGTTTTTGGGTGAAGGTTGTGCTCTAAACAAAACTGAGCAGCGGGCTGTTCACTATTGTAATACTGCTGCACAAGGCGCAGCCATTCCTGTTGAGATCTATGCTGAGACATTTTCGAGTACCTTTAACGATCAAAGTTAAAGGTTACGACGTTTATTAAAAGGATTGAATGAGTCGATTTAAAGACGCTTACAATCAATGTAGCATTTATTAAGGTTACAGGGCGACTGGCTGTGACTGCGTTAAAACTGATCTTCACCCGATAAAATGGACACCCTGTTCATCTTAAATTGTTAGTTAAGGGGAGTGAGTAATAGTAAATGTGATTTTTATTTAATCGGCTTGATATATTAGCCGCGGATGAGCCGACAAAATATGGGGTAATATTGCTCTCATCATCTTTATTAGTTAGCAAGGACTCACTTTGGGTTACAAAGCGGTTGAATTCATTCATTTGATGACACACGAATTTCAACAAGTCGTAGGTGACTTTGAATCCTTATCTGAGCGTGAGTTAAAAGGTGGAGTGTTCTTTACCTCCTGCTCCGACGTAGTTCACTTACCGTCTCAGACAGATTTATACTCTTTAGCTAATATTACATTCAACCCTGAAACAACAACAGGTGGTAACGCACTTAAGTTCTACGCATCTGTTCGTCTTGATATTCGCCGTACTGGCGCGATTAAAGATGGTGATGAAGTTGTTGGTAACGAAACTCGCATCAAGGTTGTTAAGAACAAGATTGCTGCACCATTCAAACAAGCTGAAACTCAAATCCTTTACGGCAAAGGCTTCAACCGCGAAGGTGAGCTTATCGACTTAGGTGTTAAGAATAAGCTAGTAGAAAAAGCAGGCGCTTGGTACAGCTACAAAGGCGACAAGATCGGCCAAGGTAAAGCAAACGCTGGTAAATACCTGCGTGAAAACCCAGAAGTTGCTCTAGAAATTGATACTAAACTTCGTGAGTTACTGCTAACCCCTGCTGTGCTTGAAGAGAAAGATGCAGAGAAGGAAGAAGAAAACGAAGAGCTATAAGCTAACGTTTTGTTAAGTCATCTTCATAAGAAAGCATGACTTTGAAAGATTTTAAAGCCTCGAATTTTCGAGGCTTTATTGTTTCAGTCGTAAAAATGTAAGGTATTTGATTGTTTAGAGGAAAGTGACGGTGGTTGGCTGCTCTAGATGACTTATAGTTATGCACTCATAAATCTATTCTTTATCAAATAACCAAAGAAACCCTTTGGATTAAATAGATTCCCGTCAAAATTTCTTTCCCCGAAAGGCCTATTACTAGACCTTTGTTCGTATCTTATTATTGAATTCGATCTGCTGAGTTAGTGCTTCTTAAGCTCGTCGAGTACCATGGCATTATGCTGTTCGTGAATCGTATTTACTCTGACGTGTTGGTGCTGATTAGGAGCCAGGCGCTCGTATTCTGTTAGGTAAATATCGCTGTGAATATGCTCTGCTATCATTTTTACAATTAAGCGATTATTGGCATACAAACCTAAGGTTTCTTCACGGTGTGAGAACATGAGGGCGAGCTTCATATCGGCTACGCACATAAAGCGGTGTGAAGGGTATTCGGTTTCTTCATTTTCAGAACGCGAATGTAGTTCTATCTTTTCATGTGGGCTCGCCATTTTGTTGAATGAAAAGCCAATCACTCGTACTCCACGTTCCACGGCGTCGCATAATTCTTTGCCAAACAACTCAAGGTTAAAATCGGTATTCAGGTAAATTTCTAGATTTGCCTGATTAATGATTTCCTTGGCCTTTTGAAGTAAGTTGTCGAACCCCGATACGTTGTAAACGAACTCTTTTTCCTCTTTCAGCATCATCTTAGATAATTCTGATTTAAGGAAATTAATATTGGTGACGGTCTTTTTTTCTATCTGGCTGAAAATCAAGTCTGGTGATTTAGCTTCGTACTCTTTAGTGTCGCCATCAGACATGAAAATGTAGCCATTGGCGTAAAGGTTATCGATAGACGAGTAAACAGAAGAGCGGGAGATAGAGATCTCTTTCGCGATTTTATATCCGCTGGATTGGCCATTTTTGAGTAAATTAATATAAACAAGCGCATCGGTTTTGGTAAACCCAAAATCCATTAATTTGGTGACTAGCTCTGACACGGGTTGTCCTCTGAAACTATTCAATATCTTCTCCTTCTAAGGTTACCATTCTTGTCACGACGAGCGTAAATGATTGTTGTGATTTTTTTCAGCGATGAGAAACGCTCCGCGAGCAAAGGTGAATTCATCTTGTTTTGGGTGAATAATCACTGGAATTTCATTAACGTGAATGTAGCGAGACAATGCGACTTTTAAATCTGCCGTTAATGTAGAATAGGTCGTTGCTTCGCCGGATAATAGGAGTCGTGTGGGCAGTAATTGCTGAATGGGATTAACTAAACTGCGCGCCAATTGGTCAATATAAGTACGATAGATGCGCGATGCATGCGGTTCACTTTGGTCTACGCCTGAAAAAATTTGCGTTAAAGTTTGGTCTTTTAGCACGACTTGATGATATTGCCGCTCAATACTTGGTGCGGATAAAAACTGTTCAATGCAGGCCTCATTTCCACAGCGACATACAGGAGTTAAGCCATCAACGAGCCATTGAAAATTTGGTAACGTTGAATGTGCCCAATGTGAGCTGAATGGGTGGTGCACTTGCTCGTTATTTTGATAAAAACTTATGCCACAACCATCGCCCAAAAATACGCTGAGTATGGCCTCTTTGTGTAAATCACTAGCCCTCTGATTGAGACTTGAACCTGCCGAGAGTGGTTGTTCAATTAAGTCAGCGTTCGTCATTGCGTTACTAATAGCGTCGTACGCAATGGCCGCACTGTGTGAATGCATCACAAGCGAGCAGTCGACCTTGAAATGCTGATTCAGGTTTAGTGTTAATTGGGTGATTTCTGGTGAGTGAGTAGGACTTGGTTTTGCAAGTTTACGTGCGGATTGGCAATGAGATAAAAAAAACTCGGATACACTTATGCCTATCGTGGCGATACGTCCATAGCGGTAGCTGACGCTCGATATTCGGCTTATCAAATGTTGGGTCAAGTGGGCAAGGTCGTCAGGAATGCGCTGCACCATTCTATACACCTCTTGTCCGTTAGAAGTGCTGGCGACCGAGTAAATAGAGTGGGAATCAATCGCGATTCCCATCACTATATTTGGTTCTGCTTTAATGAGCATGATTTGATTAAAGAAACACTTGGATTTAGTTCGCTTGCTCAATCACGTAGCCATAAGCGCTAATGGTCAGTGATTTTCCATCGAGCATGATCTGTTTATCTTTATCGCTGTTGTTTAGAACAAACATTAAATTGCCACGGCGGTAAGCGATACACTCTTTGTCTTCCGTCCCTTTTTCATCCTCCACGTTTAACCAGTCAATGCTAGGCTGATTAAAATCGGGATTAGCTTTACGCAAAGCGATCATTTCTTGAATGAAATTTTTGAATTCTAAGTCTTGCTCTGATTCTTCCCATATCATGCATTTTCGGTTGTCTTCGCTGCCCATGCCGCGGCCGCCATCCATACCAATTTCGCCACCATAATAAATGCATGGAGCACCGACTTGAGTGAACATAAATAAATAGGCTAATTTAGCTTTACGTTTGTCGCCCTGGCATAAAGAGATAATGCGAGTGGTGTCATGGCTATCTAATAAGTTAAACATCGCTTCGTTTACGTTGCGTGGGTATGCCATGTACGACGCGTTCACTGCATTTACAAAGCTCTCTTTATCAACGTCGCCAAGACCAAAGTAGTCGGTAATGGCTTGTGTCAGCGGGTAATTCATCAACGAATCGTATTGGTCGCCACGTAACCAAGGCATACCTTCGTGCCAAATCTCACCAAGAATGTAGCAGTCTGGGTTGGCATCTTTTACGACTTTACGGAAGTCACGCCAAAACGCGTGGTCCACTTCGTTGGCTACGTCTAAACGCCATCCATCAATGTTGAACTCTTCTACCCAGTGGCGCGCTACGTCTAATAAGTATGCACGACACTCTTCATTTTCAGTATTCAGCTTTGGCATTTCGACGACGTTGGCGAAAGTTTCGTAGTTTAAGTTCCAGAAATCCCATTCTTCTTTTGGCGTATCTGGGTATACAGGGAACTGATTGATCCAAAACCAGTCGGCGTATTTGGACTTTGCCCCGTTATTCACAACGTCTAGCCATAGTGGTGATTGAGACCCAATGTGGTTGAACACCGCGTCGAGCATAATTTTCATGCCGCGTTTATGGGCTTCATCGACGAGTGCTTTAAAAGCTTCATTGCCGCCAAAGTGCGGGTCTACATTGTAGTAGTCGACAGTGTCGTATTTATGGTTGGCGTTGGCTGTGAAAATAGGGCACAAATACAAACCATTCACGCCAAGATCTTGCAGGTAATCGAGCTTATCGATCACGCCCCATAAATCGCCACCCATAAAGTTGTCGGATACAGGTCTGGTTCCCCAAGGCTGCACGTTGGCAGGTGAAGTTTCAGGGCGACCATTAGCAAAGCGCTCTGGGAATATTTGGTACCAAATGGTGTCTTTTATCCACGTCGGTGTCTTTAAAACGTCACGAGGGTTTATGTAAGGAAAACAGAAGAAATTACTTAAGTTGCTCAGCTCGATTTCTGCGTTTTCAGTCGTTGAAATGTCGGCGCAGCGTTTTTCTCCAAATAGAATCTTTTCGCCGCCTTTTCCGTACAAAATAAAGCCATAGCGGCTACGACGTTTCGGTGGAGTAAACTCTGCAAACCAGTGGTCGTGGTACTCGGTTTCCCCTTCATGAATCATGGTCACTTCATTGCCACCCACCCAACCGTGTGCATCACTGCCACCTAGGTTGCCACCATCGAGACCACCTTCTGCCCAGTGGTACGGGTCGCCTATCCAAAGTGAAACCTTGTCTAGTTCGCCTTTTGCACAGCGTAAGCGAAGGTGAAGCGTTTCATTGTTGTAAGCGTAGCTGTCTGCACTTTTTGCTGAGTGAGTCAGCGAGCTTTTTGTAATCGGTTTGTTGATAACTGAATTTGTAATAGCCATAGCGGAAATCATCCCTAATTATTATTCTTTAACTGCACCGCTGACGAGGCCGGTAGTAATGTGTTTTTGAGTCGCAACAAATAGCAAAGTGATGGGCACTGCAACCAATAATGAACCCGCGGCAAACAGCGTAAAATTCTCCGCTGAGTTAGATGAAATCCAACTGAAAATACCGATGGCTAGCGTCATTTTTTCTTCGCTGCGTAAGATCAGCGTAGGTAAAATGAAGTCCATCCAAGGTGCGGTGAAAGACACTAAACCAACAAACACTAAGATAGGTTTCGCGAGAGGGAGAATGATCTCGAGGAAAATCGTCATGTGGCCTGCGCCATCAATTTTTGCTGCTTCATCTAATGAAGTGGGAATGGCATCGAAATAACCTTTCACCAACCAAATCATGAATGGTAATGAGCCCGTTACATACACAAATAACAAGCCAGCATAGGTATCAATCAATCCCATTTTTGATAGCAAGATGTAGATAGCCGTCATCGAAAGAAAGGCCGGGAACATCTGCAATACAAGAATGCTCATCATAATGTTGCGCTTACCATTGAAGCGGTAGCGAGAGAACACAAACGCTGAAATAGTCACGACAACCAGTGAGATAACCATATTCGCTGTCGCGAGAAAAAAGGTGTTTTTATACCAGTCTAAATAGGGTGTGTCCGTGAACAATGCGCGGTAGTGGTCGAGCGTAAAGTCAATACTTGTGAAAGAAGAACTGAATAAGTTATTCCCTGTTTTGAATGAAGCTAGCACTGTCCAAATCACTGGTCCAAGTACTAATAATGCGTTGGCAATGAGAAATAGGTACACGACTAGGGTGCCTATTTTGCCAATGTATTTGTCCATGTTAATTAACTTATTCGTACTATTTAAATTAGCCATGTTACATACCTACATCGTCTTTGAATGACTTCATGCGGCTGAATTGCCATATCGCAATACCAGACAAGAACAAGAAGATAATGATTGAGATAACCGAAGCGATTTGATACTGCTGGAAGTCGAGCGTGAGCTTGTAAATCCAAGTGATCAGAATGTCGGTATGTCCTGCGAATCGATATTCAGGGTTGATAGGACCCCCTTCGGTTAACAGGTAAATCGCCCCAAAGTTATTGAAGTTATGGGCAAAGGTCATGACCAACGATGGGGCCACTTGGTGCAACACCATAGGCAGGGTGATTTCTTTAAATTGCTGGAACTTGCTTGCACCATCGACTTCACTGGCTTCATAAAGTTCGCTTGAAATGTTAGTCAGTGCCCCTGCAATAAGCAGCATAAAGTAAGGTGCGCCAACCCAAACACTCACCGCGATAACGGTAATTTTTGCGGTGAAAGGGTCTGATAAGAAGGCAATCGAATCAAAGCCCCACGAGTTTAACGTTGCGTTGACTGGTCCAATACCATTCAGTAGCAAGCGGAACATCAATAAGGTCACGAAAGCAGGAATGGCATAAGGGAGAATAAAGATAAAGCGCCATGCTTTTTTGGCTTTAATGTTTCGATTTTGTAGCGCAAGCGCCAGTAAAAAACCAAACCCACAAGTACATATGGTGGCAAAAAATGCCCACAGAACCGTCCAAGAAGCGACACCGAAGAAAGTGCTCGACCATATTTTCAGTTCAAATAGTGAAACAAAGTTTTTAAACCCCACCCAATCTACAAGGTTTCTTGGTGGGATATGATGAGGTGCCGAATAGTTAGTGAAAGAGACGAGTACCGTAATTATGATTGGTAAAATAATGAATGCGATACTGGCAATAAAAGCTGGCGATAGCATGATGAACGCGAACTTTTGGTCGTAAATGTCTTTAAATTGTTCTCGAAGGTTCAGTCGTGACTTAAGGCTGACTTTTGCATCTTGGACATTAGCGATGTACAGACAGATGAATAAGAAGCTGTAGAGTAGGGCTATGACCCCTTCGACCAACATAAAGACCGAGTTATCGCCCTGTAATATTTTAAAGCCTTCACGAACTTGAGCGACATCTCCTAAAGTGACTAAGCCTTTTAGCGAGGCCAACAGCTCCGGGAGAATCAACAATGTGATTAGCTGCATGGCTAAAAATACACCGCCTTTTATCCAATGACCTTTTACGATCTGTGTACTCCCCATAATAAGGAGTGAAGCGGGCATTCGCGATGCCGGCTGATTCTCTGTTAACAACATTGTTTATCTCTATTGTTTAGGTTGTCGTTATGTATTCGTTTTCTGGTCACGCCCTGAACTAGCGCTGTGGCTTTATGACACAGCGCATGAGCTAAGTCGCTTGTGAGTCGCGACGGGAGTTCAGAGGTTACTCTTGTAATTCTATTTGTTCTTCGATGATCGAAAGCGCACGGTCTAGAACAGAACTCGCAGGTTTATCGTTTACCCAGTAGTCTGTAATAGCACTGGCCATTGGTGACCAAATGAAGCCCATTTCAGGAATAGATGGCATTGCGTCTGAGTAGAAACCTTGCGTAATAATGGCGTAAGTTGCTTCATCGGCATCAACAATGATCTCTTCCATAACTGACTGGATAGGAGGGAGTGCTCTTGACATCTCATAGCGTTTTTTCAGCATCGCGTCGGAAGTAAGGTAGTCAGCAAATAATTGTGCGGCTTTCGGATACTCAGTGTAAGAAGACACAACCGCAAGACGAACAGTTGCAAAAGTGCGTGGTTGTTGGCCTGCTAATTTTGGCATAGGTACAACACCAAGATTTATACCTGATTCTTGATACCCTTCGATTGCCCAAGGGCCGTCGATAATAGCGGCGACTTTTCCTTCATTAAATAAGCCACGACGTACTTGCGGGTTGCGCATATCAACTGGATTTGAATTGTTGGCCACTTGCAGGGTTTTCATTGCTTCTAAGCCTTGTTGGGCTTTTTCAGAGTTGATGCCGATGTCTTTTGCATCGGTACCGTTATTACCAAATTCGTATGCGCCGTAAAGCGTGACAAACATACGAGACTCGTAATAGTTCTGTATGTCCCAAAGCAGTGCGTATTTATGCTCTTGCTTATTGTTGAAAGTTTTTGAAAATTCAATAATTTCTTCAAAAGTTTCAGGTGCTTTAGTCAGTAAATCTTTATTGTAGAACAGAGCGGTAGTGGCGAAGCTAACTGGGAAGCCATAGCTCACCCCTTCAGCTTGAGACGCATTAATCGCATTTGGCATAAAAGTATTCGAGATACGTTCGGCAGATACCAGATTCTCCATCGCCCCACCTGCCACGACTAATCGCCCCAATAAGTCATGTTCAATCTCGACTACATCTGCCACGCGAGCAGAGCCGCCATCCTGAATCAAACGAGAAGCGGCATCGATAGGCGCTAACCCACGGAATGAAAAATCAATATCGTATCCTAACTCCTTATTAAAGGACTGAGCGGCGTACTCCATGTAGTCGAGTGTTGTTTTGTCGGTCCAGATTAACAACTCAGCCCCATTTTCTGGCTGAATTGTGTCTGCGTTTGCATCGGCTGCAACCGTTAATGTACTGGTCGTTAACGTTGCCGCCATTAAGGCTGCCGCGAATAGATTCTTTTTCATTCCTGAATTTTTCATACTGACACCGCGCTAGTTAAATTCTTAGTAGTCGTTCGTTAAGTACTACTATGGTATGTCTCGCCGACAATATGTCAACATTACCTGGTTAAAATGTCAGCATATTTGTGATAATTGTCACCTTCTGTTTGTGCTTTTTACATCTAGTAGCTATAGGGTTTTATGTCTTGTTTATTGGGGCTTTTGAACAGTGCTTTGTTCTTTTTGATACTTAGATTAATGAAAAGCCTACCGTTTGTGATGGTGATCAATAATCTCCGCAGTCAAGGGTGATTGATCTCTCATTTCTAAATTCAATAGGAAGCAAAACATTTATAATTCTAGAACAATAAATAGGCGTTCATTACGGACGACTATGTTTTTCTGGTTAAATGTTGCGAAATCAGCAAGCCTATCAAGAGACACAGTGGATAGATAAAGAGAAACAGTGAACAAAAATAACCCTACAAATAACAACAAATGATTCAGTGAAGAATCAATAAGGAATGACCGTGAAAAAAACATTATTGTCTGTAGTGATCACCAACACTTTACTTATTAGTGCTGGCGCTTCGGCTGCTGATGACCGAACTATGTCTCCAAGTGATATCTTTTTTTATGACGCTTTAAAATTTGGTGGGCATGTTGGAACATCGATTGAAGTCGAAGAGAAAAACATCACTGATTTTGCATCATGGGGTGGCGGCAAGTCTAAAGAGCGTACAACGACTCATGAAGTGTTTAACGTCTTCTATAATAACGCGGCGTGGAATGCGACCGCACTTTACGCGTTCAAACTTGAAAATCGTAAGAAAAAGAAAGGCGATTACGCAGAAACAGAAAATGGATATAAGCACTTATTATCATTAAACAAAAGTTTTCAACTAGGAAATGGCTGGGGAACGGGCTTGATCTATGAGTTGGAATATACAAAGGGTGATATTGTTACCTCTGCGAAAGTAGACGGCTTGAAAACCACGAAAGCTGAGCACAGTATTCGTCCATACCTTACGTACTGGAATAATGAATATTCAGCGGGTTTCTATTCAAACCTAGAGTACCTATACAACGATTCAGATAAGAGTGCTTGGGGTTCTCGTGAAGAGGAAGGTTACAGCCTCTTATTTAAACCTTACAAGCGCTTTGGTCAGTGGGAAGTTGCAGCTGAGCTTTACTATCAAGTTAAAGAAAATAAAGCGAAAACCGCTAACGGTTCACTCAATGAAGCCAGCGATTTCACCGAGATGTATATTGAACCAATCGTTCAGTACAGCTTTGAAGAAGCCGGCACTATGTACGTTCGTGCTCGTATTGGTGAAAACGAAACGAAACATACAGACGGTTGGGCAAAGAACGAAACTTTCTTCAAAGATATTCGTAAGGCAACTTTAGGCTATGAGCAAGCAATTGGCGACGATTGGTTGGTAAAAGGCGAACTTGAGTGGGCTAAAGACACAGAGACTTTCTCTAAGCTGAAAGGCGAAGAGAAAACTGTAGAACAAGAAACAATGTACCTACAAGCGCTTTACCGCTTCTAAGTGGTATTAATCACAACTCAAATGACAGAGTAATATTATGATCAAAGTTTCAGATATCGCCCAAATCGTTGGTGGAAAAATTGAAGGTGATAACACGGTAGAAATATCGAAGATTCGCCCAGTTTCCAGCGTAGAAGAGGGCGGCTTAGCCATTGTCTTTGCTAAAGCCGATTTAAAAGGGCTATCTGAAACTTTGGCTGATGTCATTGTTGGGCCAGAAGCCATTTTACAGACTAAAGCAAAAACAAAAATCGTGATTGAGAAGCTCGAAGCTGAGAAGCTCAATCAACTAATGCGTCATTATAAAGTTCAAAAATATCAATTATTTGATCAAGGGAATACATCAGATACTCCCGATGTTTATATCGGAAAGCATTGTCAAATAGGTGAAGGTTGCCATTTCATGCCCGGTGTTAAAATCATGAACGGTGTAACAATCGGCAATAACGTTGCAATTCATGCCAATACAGTCATCAAAGAAGGCACTGTGATTGGTAACAATGTCACCATCGACTCTAACAACTCCATTGGTAATTACAGCTTCGAATACATGACCGGGCACAACACCCGTTATGAACGCGTGGAAAGTGTGGGTCGAGTGATCATTGGTGATGAAGTTGAAATTGGCTGTAATAACACCATCGACAGAGGCACTTTAGGCGACACCGTTATTGGTCGTGGAACCAAAATAGATAACCTAGTGCAAATAGGGCATGACTGCAAAATAGGCCAGCATTGTTTACTGGTATCTCAGGCTGGTTTTGCGGGCCACACTACCTTGGAAGATCATGTCATTGTTCATGGTCAAGCCGGTACCGCAGGGCATCTTACTATCGGTAAAAACTCCGTTATTAAAGCCAAATCAGGTGTGAGCCACTCTTTCCCTGCCAATAGTGATCTGTTCGGTTATCCGGCGAAAGATGCACGTTCTTATTATAAAAACTTAGCCGTATTGAACAAATTAACTCATCAAAAAAACAGTAACCCCCGTCCAAACTCTAAATCGTTAGAACTTGATAGAGACAAAAGAGCGGTGGTACCGAAAAAGAGCTTAATAGCGAGACTATTTCGTTTATAGGTTGCCGAAGCGAGAGCTTTAAAAAATCAAAGCCCTAACTCGCGAT
The DNA here is from genome assembly GCF_041464685.1 of Vibrio sp. 10N.237.312.B06. NCBI lineage: Bacteria > Pseudomonadati > Pseudomonadota > Gammaproteobacteria > Vibrionales > Vibrionaceae > Vibrio > Vibrio sp. 10N.237.312.B06. The sequence continues at coordinate 9,319 of NZ_JBFSPI010000081.1, read as the reverse complement.
GACTAAGACGGAATAGAACCCTACATATATAAAAAATAATAAGGAAATGACAATGAAACGTACTCTACTTGTAGCCGCACTTTTATCTTCAGCGTTAATGGGCTGTGCGAGCACAGCTGACACGCCAGCAGCTGATCAAATGAAAGCAACAGGTCCTTTCGCCGATTGTAATCTCGCCACGGTGGAAGATCGCGGGCCAATTCGTCCTTCACTTTATGTTATAGGCACTTTCCCTGATGGCCAGTGGATCCACATGGAAAACCGTCAAATGTCGCATAAAGGCAAAGGTATTTACCAAGTGGTAAGCGAAGAAAAAGCGGGCAACGTAAGTTTGCAGTTCGCAACGATGGGCTGGTCTCCACAATTTACCGCAGCTGGCATGTCGATGACGGCAGGTTATGAGAAAGCGCTAAAACGCGGTGGCTTTGCAAAAAACACAACCGTTAATATTCCAGAAGATGGCAAATATTTATGGAGTGTTGAAATTAGCGAAGATAAGAAGCCGGTTCGCGCATTGGTTAAAGCGTGTAAATAAGCGATGTAGCCAACCTACATGACCCACTCTATATCACTATTTATAACCACGCTTTATAAACTCGTGGTTGAACGCAGTGATACAGATGAAAGGTGCTCTGAATATCAGAGTACCTATGTTTTAAACATAAACCCTAAATGATTAACGTTTACGTCTTTTTAGCCAGTAACTTGAGAGCTCCAGTCACTGGCTAAAAAGATTTTTACCTATCAAGATTTAACCCGTATTCGGAGTTTCAAATGGCAACAGTTAGCCTGCGTAAAGTAGAAAAACAGTACGATAATGGTTTTAAAGCCGTACACGGAATTGACTTAGATATTCACGAAGGTGAGTTCATGGTATTTGTGGGGCCGTCTGGTTGCGCCAAATCTACCACATTGCGAATGATTGCTGGCTTAGAAGATATCTCAGCAGGCGAAGTGCGTATTGGCGATAGAGTGGTGAATGATTTAGCGCCTAAAGAGCGTGGTATTGCCATGGTATTCCAAAACTATGCGTTGTACCCACACAAAACGGTCTTCGATAACATGGCCTTTGGTTTGAAAATGCAAAAGCGACCAAAAGAAGAGATCAAACAACGCGTAGAAGATGCCGCTGAAAAACTAGAAATTACCGATCTCCTGTACCGTAAGCCTAAAGAAATGTCGGGTGGTCAGCGTCAGCGTGTCGCAGTGGGGCGAGCCATTGTTCGTAAACCGGACGTATTCTTATTTGATGAGCCTCTATCCAACCTTGATGCCAAACTACGTGTTTCGATGCGTGTGAAAATCGCACAACTACACAAGTCTCTTAAAGATGAAGGTAACCCTGCGACCATGATTTATGTCACGCACGATCAAACGGAAGCTTTAACTTTAGGCGACCGAATTTGTGTATTAAATCAAGGTAACATTATGCAAGTGGACACGCCGACCAACTTGTACAACGCACCACAGAACAAGTTTGTGGCGGGTTTTATCGGCTCCCCAGCCATGAATTTAGTGAACACAACCCTACGCAAGTTAGGTGATGATATTTACGTGGAACTTTCCCCTAACGCCCAAATTATTATTCCTAAACGTTTGCAAGAAAAGCTTGTGGATCATATTGATAAGCCCGTGTGTCTAGGCATTCGACCTGAACACATAAATATTGCCGCTGATGATGAGATGGTGAACGTACACCCTGGTGAGCTGACCGTGGTTGAAAACTTAGGGAATGAAAAATACCTGTATTTCAAATTGGGTGATAACGAAATTGTCGCGCGAGTGAATAACCAAAACATAAGTACATCAGATATTGGCAGCCAAGTACGCTTTAATTTTGATTCTGCTTTTTGCCATATTTTTGATGGTGAAACCGAACAGAACCTGACGTTGTAAGTTTATTTTTAAAACGAAAATGCTTCACAGCAAAAAGTGTCAATAAGATCAAAATAGTAAAGGCTATTACTCTACAAAACTTACCTTAACAACATGCCCTGAGCCGGCCTGCTAGGTTCAGGGCATTACCCGAATTCTAATAAATATAAATGATCCTGAGAATTATTTCTTAAGGCTTTGTCGTACCTGAAATTTACTGTTGCTGATAGACCTCATTATGGTGATTTAACGTAACAGTCATAGAGCGCGGCATTATAAAAGTAAAAACAATATAAAACGAAACCTCATAACGTGAATAAAGGATGACACATGAAGAATAAGCTTATTATGCTATCAGCATTACTGGCTTCCCTACCTGCTATGGCAGATTGGAACCAGGCCTATTTCCGTGGTACTGCCAATAACTGGCAAGCCGAATCTATGGTTAAAGTGAAAGCAAACCACTGGCAAATAGTGAAAAAATTTAATACCGGTGATGGAACGAACTCTCCTAGTTTTAAGGTTGATCGCTTTGGTGATTGGTCTGAAAACTACCCTCTATCAAATTTCTCAGTTGACCCTAATAAAACCTACGAAATTAATTTCTATGACGACACGAATAAAGTGGTGGTCCATGAAAAACTTCCCTTTGATATGCGTGATGAAACCATGTATTTCGTGTTTCTTGACCGTTTCTATGATGGCGATTCAGCCAATAATACATCGACGGGTGCCGGCATGTATTCGGCAGACAAATCGGATTTCAAAAAATACTTTGGTGGTGACTTAAAAGGTTTAACTGCAAAGCTAGATTACTTGAATGATATGGGGATCACGGCCATTTGGATAACGCCTCCAGCAGATAACATTAACGTGCCTGACAGTCGAGGCGGTGCGGGTTACCACGGCTACTGGGGACGTGACTTCTTTAAAGTTGACGAGCATCTAGGTACCGTTGAAGATTTTAAAGCATTAAAGACGAAAATGGATAGCTACGGCATGAAACTCGTGTTGGACTATGCGCCTAATCACTCTAACCCTGATGATGAAGGGGAATACGGTGCACTTTATAAAAAGGGTGTCCGAGTTACCGACTACAAAAATGATAATGCAGGGTATTACCATCATAATGGAGCGATCGCTGAAAACGGTAAAGATTGGGAATGGAACGACGCATGGGCGGTTCGTAATAAAACCTTGTTTAACTTAACCGATTTTGACCAACGTAAAGATGGTCCTGCGCGTCAGTATTTGATTGATGGCGCGAAATTCTGGGTTGATTTAGGTGTGGATGCGATTCGTATTGATGCGGTGAAACATATGGATAAAGAGTTTATCCAAGATTTTACTGGCCAAATAAACGCATACGCGAAGAAAAGCCAAGGTAAAGATTTCTATTTCTTTGGTGAGTGGATGGATTCAGGTGCTGACGCAACGGGATCAAACTTTGCCTCTATCGATTTTGCCAATACATCAGGCTCTGCATTGCTTGATTTTGGTTTGAGAAACACCATCGAAAACGCCTTGCTACAACACAATGGCACTGGCATGTATGCCATTAATAACTACATGAAGCTGAGAGACCAAAAATTCACAAGCAGTGATTGGCAAGTGGTGTTCTTAGATAACCACGATGCGTCACGTATCTCTACCGTTTTACGCTCAGACGCGAAGAACTTTGGCGCAGGTAAAGACAAGTGGGGTGGTCGTCAAAGTGTTGCCTTTGCACAAGACCGAGTGGAGCTGGGTTTAGCGCTTATCATGACTTCTCGTGGTATTCCATGTATTTACTATGGAACAGAGCACTACGCAGCTAACTTCACTACCAATGGTTTTGGCCAGCAAGGTAACGACCCATACAACCGTGAAATGATGCCAAGTTTTGATAAAACGACCAATGCTTACAAGATGATTAAAAAGTTGAGTAAGTTACGTAAGGACAGCTATGCGGTGCAGCAAGGTGATTATATTGAGCGCTGGATAAGCAATGATGTATTGGTATATGAACGCAACGCAGGCGATGACGTAGTTGTGGTTGCAATGAACCTCGGTCAAGGTACATCGGTTAACGCGGTGAATTTAGGATTGGCAAACGGAACTTACGACAGTGTATTAGGCACTGACCAAGTAGTTGTTTCTAATGGCAGTGGCACATTTAATCTAGACCAAAATGAAGTGGTTATCTTACGCACTAAGCACTAGCAGGTAATACAGGCTATTGATAACGGTTTTACTGGTTTTTGATTGAGTATCAACAGCATAAACCTCGTACATAGTGTGCGAGGTTTTTTTTATTTTTCTTCGCTTGAGCTAGTGGAATATTCTTCATTTTATCGAATTCCAACTAAAATCCTGCCCAAGGGTGTCTTTTCTACAAGAAAACTAGTCGAAGCCTTAACCATGATCTACAATACGGCAAAATTCTAACTCGACTATTTTCAGGAAGAGCTGCATGTACATGAGCACTGATGAGGTTCGCAACGCGTTCCTTAAGTTCTTTGAGAGCAAAGAACACCAAATCGTAGACAGTTCATCGTTAGTTCCACATAACGATCCAACCCTGCTATTTACTAACGCAGGCATGAACCAATTCAAAGATTGCTTCTTAGGCGCCGAAAAACGTGCCTACACTCGAGCAACTACGGCTCAGCGTTGTGTACGTGCGGGTGGTAAACACAATGACCTTGAAAACGTAGGTTTCACGGCTCGTCACCACACGTTCTTCGAAATGCTAGGCAACTTCAGCTTTGGCGACTACTTCAAAGAAGAAGCGATTGGCTTTGCTTGGGAATTCCTGACTGAAACACTAGGTCTGCCAAAAGATCGCCTGTTAGTAACGGTTTACGAGACAGATGACGAAGCATTCGAAATCTGGAACAAGAAAGTGGGCATCCCAGCTGACAAGATTGTTCGCATCGGCGACAAAGAAGGTGGCAAGAAGTTTGAATCTGATAACTTCTGGACAATGGGTGACACAGGCCCTTGTGGTCCATGTACTGAAATCTTCTACGATCACGGTGAGCACATTTTGGGTGGCCGCCCTGGTACACCTGAAGAAGATGGTGACCGTTTTATCGAGATTTGGAACAACGTATTCATGCAGTTCAACCGTCACGCTGACGGCACTATGGAACCGCTACCTAAGCCAGCTGTAGATACTGGTATGGGTATTGAGCGTATCTCTGCAATCATGCAGGGCGTTCACTCTAACTACGAAATTGATGTATTCCAAAAGCTAATCAAAGCGACAGCAGAAGTGGTGGGTCACGACGACCTATCTAACCAATCGCTGCGCGTTATTGCTGACCACATCCGTTCTTGTTCATTCCTAATCGCTGATGGCGTAATGCCTTCAAACGAAGGTCGTGGCTACGTTCTACGTCGTATTATTCGTCGTGCAGTTCGTCACGGTAACAAGATTGGTGCACAAGGCGTGTTCTTCCACAAACTTGTGGGCGTACTGGCTGAAGTGATGGGTTCTGCAGCTGAAGAGCTTAAGAAACAACAAGAGCTTGTTGAAAAAGTACTTCGCATCGAAGAAGAGAACTTTGGTCGCACGCTAGAGCGTGGCATGGTTATCCTAAACCAAGAATTGGATGTTATTGAATCTGAGCTTAATTTAGCTATTCAGAATAAAGAGCAATATAGCAATGAAGTATTTGGGGTTTTACCAGGTGAGGTTGTGTTTAAATTGTATGACACATACGGCTTCCCAGCAGACCTTACTAACGATGTAGCGCGAGAGCGAAATTTATTTATTGATGAAGAAGGCTTTGAAAAGGCGATGGAAGAGCAGCGTCAGCGTGCTCGTGAAGCGGGCCAATTCGGCACGGATTACAACGCGACGATCAAAGTAGACACCAACACTGATTTCTGTGGCTACACAGGTACTGAAGGTTCAGGTGAAATCTCTGCGCTATTCGTTGACGGCGAAGAAGTATCTTCACTATCGGCTGGCGACAAAGCAATCATCATCCTTGAAGAGACACCATTCTACGCTGAGTCAGGCGGTCAATGTGGTGACGCGGGTACGCTAAGCACAGCGTCAGGTCTATTCAAAGTACAAGATACTCAAAAGCTAGGTAATGCATTTGCACACCACGGTGAGCTAGTTGAAGGCGTATTTGCTCAAGGCGATAAAGTAGACGCTATTGTTGACGCTGAGCGTCGTGCTGCTATTTCACTAAACCACTCTGCAACTCACTTACTTCACTCTGCACTACGCGAAGTGCTAGGTGAGCACGTTGCTCAGAAAGGTTCTTTAGTTAAGCCAGACAACCTACGTTTTGACTTCTCTAATCTTGAAGCGGTAACACCAGCACAGATTAAAGAAGTAGAGCGTCTAGTTAACGCACAAGTTCGTAAGAACCATGTGATTGAAACTAACATCATGGACATCGAGTCAGCGAAAGAAAAAGGTGCGATGGCACTGTTTGGCGAGAAGTACGATGATGAAGTTCGCGTTCTGTCTATGGGCGATTTCTCTACTGAGCTTTGTGGTGGTATCCACGCGAGCAACACCGGTGATATCGGTCTATTCAAGATCACTTCTGAAGGTGGTATTGCTGCGGGTATTCGTCGAATTGAAGCGGTAACGGGTGAAGCTGCTCTAGATGCAGTAGAAGCTCAGGCTAACGCTTACGAAGAGAAGCTTGCTGAATCAGCTAAGAAAGCGAAATCGCTAGAGAAAGAAATCCAACTACTTAAAGAAAAGATGGCTGCAGCTGAAGGTGCAAACATCATGGGTAAAGTAGAAGAGATCTCTGGTACTAAGGTACTGGTTGCTGCCATTGAAGGTGCAGACAACAAGAACCTACGTACTATGGTTGATAACGCTAAAAACCAAGTAGGTAGCGGCATCATCCTGATCGCGAACGTAGCAGACGGTAAAGTTGGCCTGATTGCTGGCGTAACTAAAGACCTTATCGGCAAAGTTAAAGCGGGTGACCTCGTTAAGATGGTTGCTGAGCAAGTTGGCGGTAAAGGCGGCGGTCGTCCAGATATGGCTCAAGCGGGTGGTACTAACGTTGAAGCACTACCTGAAGCGCTCAAATCAGTACGTATTTGGCTTGAAGAGCGTCTTTAAGCTTAAGTAATTGATACAAAGATGCCCAATCAACTGATTGGGCATCTTTTATTTTGCCCATTGGAAGAACCTTTGAAAAAGGTTTGATTGAGATTAACCAAGAAGGCTAATGGTAACGTTAGACTCCTTGGTTAATTTTTATTGCTTCGCCATGACGCGGAGTATGTGTTTTTTTGTCATATATAGACATTGGTCTTGGGAAGGTGAGGAAGGGTGAAAATGCCTCTTATCGTGCAGAAATTTGGTGGAACGTCGGTGGGTTCAATTGAACGAATCCATCATGTAGCAGAAAAAATCATTGAAGCGAAAAATGAAGGGAACCAGATCCTGGTTGTCGTTTCTGCTATGTCAGGTGAAACAAATCGGTTAGTTAACTTAGCTTCACAAGTTGATAGCGTACCAAACGCTAGAGAGTTGGATGTGCTGTTAACGGCCGGAGAACAAGTTTCCATGGCTTTGTTGGCGATGACGTTGCACAAGTTGGGTTATGAAGCGACATCGATGACTGGCTATCAAGCCAAAATACACACCGATTCTAATCATAATAATGCGACGATTGAGCGTATTGATACCGCTCCTATTAAAGCGCTGTTAGATGATGACCAGATTGTCATTGTTGCAGGTTTTCAAGGCGTTAATGCAAAAGGTGATATCACAACCTTAGGGCGAGGTGGTTCAGACACCACGGCCGTTGCGTTGGCAGGCGCCCTTCAAGCGAAAGAGTGTCAGATATATACCGATGTTGATGGCGTATATTCCTGCGACCCTAGAGTGGTTAAGCAATCTAAGAAATTAGATACCTTAGACTTTCCCTCTATGGAAGAAATGGCTCGCAGAGGCGCTAAGGTTTTACACCTTCCATGTGTTCAACATGCGTGGCGACACAATGTACCATTGAGAGTGCTTTCGAGCTTTGAAGAAGGCGAGGGAACTCTTATCGCGGGTAATGACTGTTTGAATGATATTGCTGGGATAGCCATTCAAAGAGATATGGTTCGCGTCGAGTGTTTGAATCAAGATTTACCGTCTCTCATGTCGCATTGCCATTTATTAGGGATTGAAGTCTGTAGTGTGATCGAGGAAACAGAACGGGCAGCACTCATTATCAAACCGGACATTAGTGCTAAATTAAAACTAGTTTTTGACGAGAAAATCCGTAATAGTGAACAGGTTAGTTTGTTAACTGTGGTAGGAAGCCGAACACAAGAAATTGTGGTCAGTTCACATGGATTGTTGTCTGAAGGCGAAATTGATGTACAGCATCACTTATTGCAACAGCAGTCTTTAACTTTGGTGATATCACCAACGCAAGTCGATATGGCTGCTAACATATTACACAATGCATACATCGTAGCGCGTGAAACACAGGGTTATCCTAAAAAAGAAGTGCATTTTGGTTAAATAAACTCAATCGATAGTTTACGAAAATATAACTTTTGTTGGATAATGCTCGCGTAGCTAGATAAATTTAGAGATTACTCAAGGAGCAAAGAATGCTAATTTTGACTCGCCGCGTTGGCGAAACACTGATGATTGGTGACGAAGTAACAGTTACTGTACTAGGCGTTAAAGGTAACCAAGTACGTATTGGTGTTAACGCACCTAAAGAAGTATCTGTTCACCGTGAAGAGATCTACATGCGCATTCAAGCTGAAAAAGGTAATGGTAACGTTGCACCCGGCAACTACTAATACTTTTGCGTAGAGAAGAGGCTAGCATTGTTGCTAGCCTTTTTTGATCTTGGGGAAATGGAAATACGCATTTGAACATCGATGGGGTGGTAGCGGGTTAGTCTTAACGCGGTGAAGTGAGAGCTTTATGACGTTATGAAATACAAATAGGATCGATCATCGCTATTACACGGTATTTTGTCTGCGCAAACTCAAGATTTGTTAGCTTCCCCTATGGCGCAAATACGCATCCCGTAGTATTGTGCAAACAGCGGTAGCACTTGCTGCTGGATAAATTAGATAATTGTTTTCGGCTATTTATTATTGCCAATCTTTCACCTTAATTTTTAAGGGAAAAAGCGCGATTTGAAGCTTATAAGTTCAATTTGCAAGCGCTTTGATTAAATAGCAAACGGTTGAGTGTTTTTGTCCAATTTTTTTCAATAAAGTGTTTGACATATTTTCGGTAAAACGTAATATGTGCCTCCGCAAGACGGTGAGGTGGCCGAGAGGCCGAAGGCGCTCCCCTGCTAAGGGAGTATGTGGTTTGTAGCCGCATCGAGGGTTCGAATCCCTCCCTCACCGCCATTTCTTGCACGTTTGAATTTGCAAGCAAACACAGAAGTAACAATGTGCGCCCTTAGCTCAGCTGGATAGAGTACCTGGCTACGAACCAGGCGGTCGGAGG
>NZ_JBFSPI010000080.1:0-24224 GCF_041464685.1 Vibrio sp. 10N.237.312.B06 | reverse complement strand
ACGGTTGCCGGTTTTCAAGACCGGTGCTTTCGACCACTCAGCCATCCCTCCAGTGGCGTGAATAATATAAGGGGCAGAGGATCTTGTAAACCCTTAATTTTCATAATTTTGTTTTGTTGCTTGTTTTCTAATCATTCACGGCAATAAAAAAGGGAAGCCATTGGCTTCCCTTTTCTTTTTGATGATCATTTAGTCATTTTTGGTATAGAACCGCTGTAACTCAGTAAGGCCTTGCATCAACACTGGCAAGCGAGGGCTTACATCTTTCAGACGTTTGTAATTCTGATCGTACAATTTGTAGTTACCAAACTTATCTAACACCGTTGTTTGTTGGTCAGTAACAAGAGCAAGTTCACGTGAGTCTCCTGCAAGAATCCATTTTCTTTTACGCTCATCAAACAGGCTACGGCCACTACTGAAATCTGTAGGGTTCGAAGATACACCTAATAGTTCTTGCATTAGCGTGACTGACACATCTAGGTGACTAGAACGGTGAGTATATTCAGATGCTGACTTACCTGGCCATTTGATGAACAGAGGCACTTGTAGTTGGTAACGACTGTAATTGGAGTTTGCGCCCCAACTGTTGGTTTTCGTCTCGTTAAATTCAGTACCGTGGTTAGAGGTAACGATAACCACAGTGTTGTCTTGAAGATCTAAGCGATCCAACTCTGCGAAGATTTTCGCCAACTGAACATCAGCCGCTTGAGTCGATTTTTGGTAGTCTGCAGTAAAACGTTCAGCGGTAGTCAACGTTACATCTGTTTCGTAACTAGAGAAGTTATCGAGCGTTGTTAGTTCAATAAAGTTAAACCAAGGGCTTTTTGCTTGTGGTGATTGAAGCCATTCAGACCAAGCTTGTATTGCGCTTTGGTCATCATCTGTTGCTTGCTCTGGGAGCGCATCACGGCCTCGGAAGATGACTTCCGGGTAAAGGGCGTCGTCAAAGTCATCACCGCTAAAAGCGGCAAGTGTATAATTGTGATGATCTAGCACATCGAGCAGTACTGCGCTCGAACCTTGTGCTTTGATGCTGCTTGCGTAGCTGCTAGGAAGGCCATAGAACAATCCGAAAATACCAAACATGTCGTTACTTGAACTGTAGTGATTGGTGAAGTTGATCGATTGTTGTGCATAGGCATAGCTGCTTGGCATTGCAGTGCTATTGAGTGCATCGGCGCGAAGATTATTCACACTCACAAGCAGAATATTAAGATCAGCACTACGGCGGTTGTATTGAATTTTTTCTAGCGGATAGCTAACTAAGTTTACGTTCTCTTGGTTCGCTTCTAAACGCTGTAAATACTCTTCACGGTCTAATAGACCATGCTTTTCCATAAAGCTTTTTGCTGTCATAGGATAAGACAGTGGGAAATTCGCTTTCTGGCTTGTAATTGGGTTGTAGAAATACGCATCAGCCCACATGTAGGTCAAGTGGCTGCTGATGAAACACAAGAAGAAGACGGCAGTAATAGGACGGCCAATGTGTTTATGAGACAGTTTACGTTGCTTACGCCAAACCCACTCAGACAGACCTAGCTGCAATAAGAAGATTAGTGGCATTACAATGAAGAGGTGCTGCAAATCAGAAGTGAGTGCAGACTCCTCTCCACTGAATAAAACCTCCCACACGACAGGTGTCAGGTGGAGGTTTATATTTTGATACGTTTGAGTATCAATCAGTAGGACAGTTAAACCTATGGTTGCGAAGATAACGGCAACCAAACGTAATAACTTCCTCGACGGAAGAATAAAAGTGAGTGGGAACAGCACTAATAGATAGAGCGCGAACACCAAAAATCCAAAATGACCAACCCATGATGCAGCCAAATAGAATTGACCCAATAGGGTTTCCGGCCAAGCAGATTGAGTAATATAACGAGTACCAATCAACATCGCAGCAATGATGTTGAAAAATGCAAACCAGTGGCCCCAACCTACCAGTCGAGATACACGATCGCTATATGAGTTTGCGCTGTCTACCATTTATAATTCTTTTTCCGTCAATCAAACTTAGTGAGACTTTTTATCTTCAAGAGAAGAAATTAAAGCTTCGGCAAATTTTTCAGCAATTCCTTTGCGTTGTGAAGCAGCAACGTTCTGATTTAAGACATTGGTTGCGATATTTCCAGCGATCATCAATGAAAGCTCAGGTGAAGCTTTGTGCTTAGTCAGTACAGCACCTACTTCAGCTAGGATTTTTTCAACTTGATCATCTGTGTATTTAGATATAATCGGCATAAGGACTCTAATAATGATAGTAAAAGCGGCTTATGATAACCTACTATGCACAACAACTGAAACCTGAACGGTAATATTTTCACTATGAGCCTTCACCTTTCCAACGTAATTTTACACCAGCTAAGCAAGAACGATCAGGAAGAGCTGATTGTTAACTATCGTGCTGAATCTCTAGAAAACGATACTGCATCTGAAAACCTAGTCGCGGAACTTCACCGAGTTTTTAATTCAAAAGCAGGTAAAGGATTTGGTTCTTTCAAATCCGACAGCGAATTCCAGCAGTCGTTGCATGAATTTCGATCTGGAGAACAAAGTTTTTATGATTTCTCTCAAAAAAGTGCGCTACGTCTAAAAGATGAGCTTTCAAAGTATCCTTTTGCTGATGAAGGCACTTTGGTACTGGCTGAATATCAATCACTTGCGACAGACTACCTTTTCATCGGACTACTGCCTTCTAACCAAAGTTTGAAAGTGACCGAAGGGCTAGATATTAGTGCGACGGATTACCTGGATATCTCGAAGATGGATATTGTTGCGCGCCTTGATCTTTCAACATACGACACAGACAAAGAGTCAAACCGTTACCTTACTTATATTAAAGGGCGCGTTGGTCGTAAAGTCGCTGACTTCTTCTTAGACTTCCTTCAAGCAGAAGTAGGCTTGGATGCTAAGCAGCAAAACCAAGTATTGATGCAAGCGGTAGAAGACTTTGTTTCTGACTCTAAGTTAGAGAAAGAAGAAGCGATCAGCTATAAAAAACAAGTTGCGGATTACTGTAACGAACAGCTTAAAGCGGGTGATGAAGTTCAAGTTCGTGAACTTTCTGGAGAATTGCCAGCAAGCACAGATGGTACAAGCTTCTTTGACTATACTAGTGAGCAAGGCTACGAGTTAGAAGACAGCTTCCCAGCAGACCGCGCAACTATGCGTAAACTAACAAAATTTGTTGGTGCTGGTGGCGGTTTGAATGTTAGTTTTGATAGTCTGCTTTTAGGTGAGCGTATCTTCTACGATCCAGAGACAGACACGCTAACCATTAAAGGGACGCCACCGAACTTACGTGATCAACTGACTCGCAATAAGTCATAGTCCGAAGTTATTAGGTCGCAAGCGACAGCCGGTTGTTGTCGCTTGTTTATGTTTAGCAACATAATGGTTTAGAGTTCGCATGAACAAGGAATATCGATGGAACAATCAGTAGCAAAGCCCAATCGCTTTAAAAGACCCGCAACTTTTTTGGTTGCACTCTTGGCTCTGTGGCTACTTCCTTCACTGGCTCTCCTTAATCTAAGCCGTTCTTACTCTCACTCGCTCGCTCAAATTGAAGAACTCGGTATTCGCGTTAATGAATTGAGGCAATCGCTTTATTTCTCTGAGCCGCTGCGAGTCTCTCGCATTAATGATTTAGCACTCGATGCTCAATTGGTTTATTCGATCCGACTGCAGATAGAATCTGATTTCCAACACGCCTTGTTTCGTCCTGATGTGAACCAACTGCTTTACGTTGCCGATCAATTTTTAGAAAAATTTGATGAATTCATTCCGATAGAAAGTCAGGTGCAAGATATCGTCGATAACATCAAAGTGTTACGCACAGATACTGAACTTTCCCCTAAGTTAAAGCCGCTACTCAACGAATTTGGTGTCGTCGTTTTTGAAGCGATGTATTCCGATAACCAAAGTTCATCAGCAACTTATCGCGCCTTTGATTCTATTCTTGAAAAATCTTATTCATTAAAATCCGAAGAGCAAGATGCACTCCAACAATTACTGGCTGATGCTTCAGCATTGCTGAGTGATTACGCTCAGCTCAATTATTTAGTCGATAAAATTAAGAAGAATTCAGTAAACGAACAGATCATTAAACTTGAAGCTGAGTTCCATGATCGTCAATACAACCTATTATTGATCATGCTAGGTTTAAGCTTAGTGGCAATGATTGCGTTACTGTTGTGGAGCGTTAGGTCCCAAAAATCGATGAAAGAAGTAGACCAAGAACTCAGACCGGAACCAGTCATCGATTCAAGTCAGGAAGAGGCTCAACTTCAGCAGAGTGCTTGCACGACAAGCCCGCAAGCTATTTCACAAGAACCGATTTTGCAAGAACCTATTCCACAAGTTCCGGTTCAGCAAAACTCTATTCAGCAACCCCCAACTCAGCGAACACCAGAACAGGTGCAAGAGCCAGAGAAGCACATTGCCAGTGTTACGGATTCAAAGCCAGCGATTGATATTGAAGAGATGCTAGAGACTCTTGATGGCGATACCGAGTCTGTTGAATTGTTGCTAGGGGTCTTTGTCGAAGATCACGCAGATGACTATACCAGATTCAAATCTCTGCTCACCAAGGATGAAACCTCTGCTGCTCGCATTGTGCACAGCTTAAAAGGTGTGGCTGGCAGCATCAAAGCGTCTCGACTAGCGATCATTGCAGCGACTATTGAAATGACAATGAAGCAGTCCAGAGCCATCAGCGAGCACGATTTAGCCGAACTAGAGATGGCGATAAAAGCCTCTGTAGATTCTGCTCATGACTATTTAAATACCCAACGTTAACTTTTACAGGTTTTTTGACAATACTCTGACGAAGCGCTCCTACAATCCGCGCCCTTAGTCTTTGTTAGAGGTTTATATGTCACGAGTTTCGAGTCGAAATTGGATAGTGTTGGTGCTTAGCATTGTGCTAAGTGGTTGTTCTCTCTTGGAAGTTAAGCTAGATAGTCAAACGACGCCTCTTACTCAGCAAGAGTTACAGGCTCGGATCATGACGCGTGAATACGCCAAGATGTTTTTTACACGAGTAGAAGACTCGGCCGATCTCATTGCGCAATCTTACCCTGCTGATGACACCTTACATCAATCTTATGTGTTGCTTTGGAAGATCCATGCTGAGCAGGGCTTACAACAAGCGGCGTACCAAACTTCCCCAATGTCAGCATTAATTGACTCATGGGTTTTCACAGCCCAAATGAATCAGTTTTATAGCCAAGGCGATGGCGCGGATCTGTTCGTGACGGATAATGCGGTAGAGACTGCTCGTTCTCTTGACCAAGAAGCAGAGAAACTGGCAAAGGTTGTATTGAGCTCGAGTGATTTCAAGAGCAGCAAAGCATTCGTCGCAGAGTTCGCCGCGAGCAATCCTTTTAAAGATCTTACCTTCAGAAGTACGCCTGCTTATCGCGAATGGCTGGCTTATCTGGGTAAAGACGAATCTCAAATCGTTCAGAGCCTAGGTACTATGCCAGAAGCCATGAGCGATGCATCAGACCGCTTAAGCCTAATGGCTGACCAAACACCGAAATTGATGACGTGGAAAGCTGAGTTGGTGGCGATGAATAGCTCGCTAACGGGTGAAGACCTATCGATGACGCTGGAAAGCCTTCGTCAAACATCAGCAAGCATGCAGGACTTCATTGAGAATAACCCTGAGTACATGCAAACATTGGCTTCTATTATGTCGACAGAAATACAGCCTCTGCTCAACGACCTAAGTGATAAGACAGATCAAAAATTGGCGATGCTCACTGAAGAACGTGTAGCGTTAGAAAAAATGGTGACACGAGAGAGAGAAGCTCTGGTCGCGATGATTGCGAAAGAGCGTATTGAAATTGCAGGCATTGTGACTTCTGAAAGGGAACTGTTTACACAAGATCTTGATCGCGTCTCTCAAGAGGTGGTGGTACTCGCGATTGATAAACTGATGGACTTAATCAAAGGTGTGATTATCTACTTCATCCTGTTTATCTTGGTGGTGTTCTTTGCACCGTTAGGCATCGGTTATTGGTTGGGTAAACGAACCGCTAGCAAATAAATTCAGTAATTAAGTAGATCAAAAAAGAGCGCTCTAGAGCGCTCTTTTTGCATTTATATCATCAACATTTTTGTGCTTACGCACTAAAGCATTAAAGTATCAAAACATTAGCTTAAGCTTGTTGCTTGCTCAGTTCAGCGGCTTCTTCAGTTTCAAGCGCTGGTGCTGTTGGTTCACATTTATCAACGAACCAACCCATGTAAGACGTTACGATAGTCACGAGGATACAGATGAAGCTCAACCACATGAACGGAGCGTAAGAGAGCGTTGCGACACCAAGAATACTTGCCATGTAGATGCCGTTGTCACTCCAAGGAACCATGCCTGAAGTTAACGTGCCACCGAACTCAGCGTTACGAGATAGATTTTTACGTTGGTAACCTAAACGGTCGTAGTTTTTCGCACAGATTTTTGGCGTTAGGATTAACGATACGTACATTGCAGAACCGAATACGTTACCCATGAAGGCCGTGCCGATCGTGCTTGTTGCTAGAGAGCCTGCGCTATTTACTCGGCGCTCGAACACCTTAGCAATCGTCTCTAATACGCCCACTTTATCCAGTAAGCCACCAAAACCTAAACCAAACACAATTACCGCTACCGAACCAAGCATTGAAGACATGCCGCCACGGTTAAGAATCGAGTCAATAAACTCTACGCCAGAGGAGATAGAGAACGGTGCCCAAGCAGTATTGAATGCCGTTAGGAAATCGATATCTTGGATCATGACTGCCCAGATAATACCTAGCAGAGAACCGAAGCTGATTACCGGGAATGAAGGCATGCGGAAAGCCAACAGACCAAGCACGATCAGTACTGGGACAAATGAGTAAGGCGTGATGTAGAACTGAACTTCCATTGCTTTAATGACAGAATCTACTTGGCTCATGTCAACGTTACCTGCGTAGTGAAAACCAAACGCAGTAAACATGATGCCAGTAATCACGTAGCTGATTAACGCAACTGGCAGCATGCCCTTGATGTGCTCAACCACTTCAACACCAGACATTGAAGAAGCCAGAATCACTGAATCAGAAAGTGGAGACATCTTGTCGCCGAAGTAACAACCTGACAGCACTGCACCTGCAGTAATCGGTGCTGGAACACCTAGGCCTTGGCCAATACCCATCATCGCGATACCTGCTGTACCCGCGGCGCCCCAAGAAGTACCAGTTGCCAATGCGGTTAGAGAACAGATAATCATGGTCGCTAAAAGGAAGATAGAAGGGTGGATTGCTTTCAGACCATAGTAAATGATAGTAGGTACGATCCCGCCTGAGATCCAAGTACCAACAAGAGCGCCAACGGCTAAAAGTATTAAAACCGCGCCTAAGCCATTGGATATTCCTTTGAGTGCCGCTTTTTCTAAGTCTTTGTATTCGTGGCCAAGGCGAATACCGAGAACCATGATAATGAACCAGCCAATATACAAGGCAAGTTGAATTGGAAGGTCAAGCTTTGCAGTAAAGGAAAAAGCAAGGGATAGAAATAATCCTAACGCGATGAATACCTGCAATAGGTTCGGTAGGCGAGTTTTACTCTGCTTCATAAAAGCCTCTTGTGATTTCGAGAATTTATAGTGCTTCGTTATGGTGTGTGGTGCAAAACGGACACTACAGTAATTAGTTTATTATATCGAAAAAATACGTCCAAGTTGTGATATTTGACTGCTAATGCAGTTAATCATGGTTTCATTATCTGAAATGTTGTTAAATTCATGGTTGTTACATGTTGAAACTTGTCGCACGTTGTTTTCGTTTTGTGAAGTATTATTCTGGATAGTATTGATTAAAAAGAGGGATTTACTGTTTGTGACGCGAGTAGGATTAAGCTGCTTTGGCGATGCAAATGTTTGAATTTGAGGATAATGGGCGTTTTATCAATGAGGTGGATATTAAATGTCGATACAGGGATAACTGCACGATTCATTGCGTTCACTTAAAAGAAACGAAAAAGTTACACTTTTTGACAAAAAGCACTTGAGTTCTGTTTCTGAAAAACTTATAGATGGGGGAGAGCAATTTTTAATTTATACATGGAGAGTGAGCGATGAGAGTAGGTCTAGTTGGTTGGCGCGGTATGGTTGGTTCTGTATTGATGCAACGTATGGTTGAAGAGAAAGATTTCGACTTGATTGAACCGGTTTATTACAGTACGTCTCAGATTGGTATTCCTGCCCCTGTTTTGGGTGGTAAAGATGCGGGTCTACTTCAAGACGCTTTTGATATTGATAGCCTAAAACAGCTTGATGCGGTGATTACCTGTCAAGGCGGAGACTACACCTCAAAAGTATACCCAGCACTGCGTCAAGCAGGTTGGAAAGGCTACTGGATTGATGCAGCTTCTACCTTACGTATGGACGCGGATTCAATCATCACTCTTGATCCTGTTAACTTGGCTCAAATCCAACAAGGCATCCACGGCGGGACTAACACTTTCGTAGGCGGTAACTGTACTGTGAGCTTAATGCTTATGGCTTTGGGTGGTCTATACGAGAAAGGCATGGTTGAGTGGATGAGTGCCATGACTTACCAAGCCGCTTCAGGTGCGGGCGCTAAGAACATGCGTGAACTGATCTCACAAATGGGTGTGATCAACGACAGCGTAAGTTCTGAGTTAGCGAACCCTTCAAGTTCAATTCTAGATATCGATAAGAAAGTCGCTGATACCATTCGTTCATCTTCATTTCCAACCGATCAGTTCGGTGCTCCGCTTGCGGGCTCACTGATTCCTTGGATCGATGTGAAGCGTGAAAACGGTCAAAGCAAAGAAGAGTGGAAAGCCAGCGTTGAAGCGAACAAGATTCTTGGCCTAGATGGTCAGCCAATTCCTATCGATGGTACTTGTGTTCGAATCGGTGCAATGCGTTGTCACGCTCAAGCACTAACGATTAAGCTTAAGCAAGATGTGCCTATGGACGAGATCGAAGAGATCATCGCGACGCACAATGATTGGGTTAAAGTGATTCCTAATGACCGAGACATCACTGCGCAGGAGCTAACACCAGCGAAAGTAACAGGCACAATGTCTGTACCAGTCGGTCGTCTGCGTAAGATGTCGATGGGTAACGATTTCCTGAATGCGTTCACGGTAGGTGACCAACTACTTTGGGGTGCTGCAGAACCACTACGCCGTACTCTGCGCATTATCCTTGCGGAGAAAGCGTAATCGGCAAGATTGCTTAAATTCTATTAGCTGATAAACCGAAAGGGTTGA
Source organism: Vibrio sp. 10N.237.312.B06 (assembly GCF_041464685.1). Taxonomy (NCBI): domain Bacteria; kingdom Pseudomonadati; phylum Pseudomonadota; class Gammaproteobacteria; order Vibrionales; family Vibrionaceae; genus Vibrio; species Vibrio sp. 10N.237.312.B06. The sequence goes on along the minus strand of NZ_JBFSPI010000080.1, from coordinate 14,956 downwards.
CGATAAACGTCAACCCTTTTTAGTTTATTGATATCTCGTTATTCGGCCCTCGAAACTGCCCTTAAACCTCTTCGCATCTCGAGTCTGCTTTTATTTCTCTTCTGTAACGACACGCTTGTCGGGGTCTGCCAATTCACTCGCACAGTGTTTGCAATACATAGCATCCGAATCATGGCCGGCGCGGTTACAGTTCGGACACTTTACCAACTCTTTGTGCGAGTTCATCTCATTGCTGAGCTCTGCAGTAATAATCCCTGTCGGTACCGCTAAAATAGAGTAACCCAATAGCATGGTCAGAGAAGCGATCGCTTTCCCTAACGCGGTTTGAGGGATCATGTCACCGTAGCCAACCGTCGTAATGGTTACGATTGCCCAATAAATACTGTGGGGAATACTTGTAAAGCCATTTTCTGGCCCTTCAATAACAAAGATAAGCGCGCCGAAGATAACAACTAAGATGCCAACTGTGCTGAAAAAGATCAGTATCTTTCGTCTTGCCATTAAAAGTGAACGTAACAGAATGTTTGAATCTTGCAGGTAGCGAACCAGTTTTAGGATTCGGAAGATACGCATCACACGCAGCAGCCTTACCACACCCATAAATGAAGCGCCTGGGAAGATGATCGCTAAGTAGGTCGGAAGAATCGCCAATAGGTCCACGACACCATAAAAGCTGGTGGCATAAGATTTTGGTTTCGGAGAACAATAGAGCCTTAACAAATACTCAAGAGTGAAGAGAGCAATAAAAGTGTATTCAATATAACGCAGCTGCTGTGACCATTCGGTCATGACATTAGGGATGGACTCTAAGATCAGAACCAATAGCGAAGCCAAGATTGCAACGATCAGAGAAATATCAAATGCACGTCCGGCTGGCGTGTGAGTACCAAAGATAATGACGTACAAATGATGCTTGAGGGGCTTGCGTGACATAAGGAGAGATTCATCTTTTGTTAAATGCATTAACAGTCATTATACAAGCTTCATAATAACGAGGCGAGTGAAAGCCCAATTGCTTTACTCGCCTCATCTATATTGCAATATTGTTGCCCTTTATAGAGTAACGGATTACCGTTAAACGTTATGCCAAACCTGGGAACAAATTACGTAGGCCATTGGCGATGAACTCGATGCCCAATGCGCCAAGAATCAAGCCCATGATACGCGTGATCACGTTGATACCCGTTTGACCTAAAAAGCGAACGATAACTGGTGCTGAACGGAACAAGAGCCAAGAGCAGGTTGCAAACGCAATGATACTAATACCGATGCCGACCGTATCAATAGCAGCAGGGTAACGAGATCCGTAAACAATGGTCGAGCTGATTGCACCTGGGCCCGCCATTAACGGCATCGCCAAAGGAACAACACCGATTTGCTCCTTGCTGATGTATTCAGATTTCTCTTGTTTATTCTGCTTATCTTCACCGAGCTTACCGCTCATCATCGAAAATGCGATGCTCAGTAATAGCAAACCACCTGCAACACGAAATGAATCCAGCGAGATGCTAAACATATCAAGCAGCATTTGCCCCGCGACAAGCGACACAATCAGGATAACGGCAACAGCAATGTTGGCTTGTAATGCGGTCCTGTTCCTCTCTTCTGGTGGCATATGTGCAGTAAGAGAAACAAAAACAGGCATGATGCCGATTGGGTTTACGGCAGCAACAAGCCCAAGGAAGAATTGCATAAAAATTGCGAGTTCTAAGCCTTGCATGAGAGCGATCTCCAGTTAGCGAATTTTAAGGTTGAAGGTTTGATTCGGTGAATAGTCTGAGCGCGTAATGTAAGGGACAAATCGGATTTGCACGAATGAAAAAAACTAACCTGAAATAGGGGATTATTTTTAGAAAAACTAATTGAATATCACTTTTGTATTGGCGGTGTTGCGAGTTGGTTGTTAGTGTTTCATTTTGTAATTTATTATCGAGTAACTGTTAACTGCCGCACGAATTTAATAAAAATTATGTCAAAATCTAGCCCGTGCAACGGTATGGATATACTCTCAGTAGCACGAATATGGCTGTATACATGTAATTTAACTGACTAAAAATGAAACTTTTTTACAGTTTATGACTCTATGTAGAAAAAGTTTGTCTGTTTGCTTGTTTTTTGAACTGACGAAAAATGTGATTTTAATCTATATAAATCATCATCTTAAGCATGTTTTTGCGATTGCCTTACTACTTTTTGGTTAATTCTTTTTGGGTAACTGATCTGGGTCAATTTTTTTCACACTGTGAAATAATATACTCAGTCCTGAAAGCAATTTACTAAGAACGTTGTTGTTTGAGGTTAAAAGCAAGCAGCGAAATTAATAAAAAGTTTTTAATATTTATTATTTTAGGAGATCCACCATGCCTGTAACTAACTTAGCGGAACTTGATGCTCTAGTAGCACGCGTTAAAGCAGCACAAGAAGAGTTTGCAACATTCTCTCAAGAGAAAGTAGACGCAATCTTCCGCGCAGCTTCTCTTGCTGCTAACCACGCTCGTATCCCACTTGCACAACAAGCAGTTGCTGAATCTGGAATGGGTATTGTTGAAGATAAGGTTATCAAAAACCACTTTGCATCTGAATTTATCTACAACAAATACAAAGACGAAAAAACATGTGGCATTCTTGATGAAGATGAAAGCCTAGGCACAATGACTATCGCTGAGCCTGTAGGTATCATCTGTGGTATCGTTCCAACAACGAACCCAACTTCTACAGCGATCTTCAAATCTCTAATCTCTCTTAAAACACGTAACGGCATCATCTTCTCGCCACACCCACGTGCAAAGAACTCAACTAACGACGCAGCGAAGCTTGTTCTAGACGCAGCTGTAGCAGCGGGTGCACCAAAAGACATCATCGGTTGGATCGACCAACCATCTGTAGAGCTTTCTAACGCGCTGATGAAGCACGACGGTATCGCACTTATCCTTGCTACTGGTGGTCCAGGCATGGTTAAAGCAGCATATTCTTCTGGTAAGCCTGCTATCGGTGTTGGTGCTGGTAACGTTCCTGTAGTTATCGATGAAACAGCTGACATCAAACGTGCAGTAGCATCTATCCTTATGTCTAAAACATTCGATAATGGTGTTGTATGTGCTTCTGAGCAAGCTGCAATCGTAGTTAGCGAAGTATATGACGAAGTTAAAGAGCGTTTTGCTTCTCACAAAGCTCACGTTTTATCTAAAGCTGACGCAGATAAAGTACGTAAAGTTCTTCTTATCGACGGCAACCTAAACGCTAAAATCGTAGGTCAACCTGCTCCAGCAATCGCTGAAATGGCGGGTGTTAAAGTTCCTGCTGATACAAAAGTACTTGTAGGTGAAGGCCTTGGTAAAGTTTCTTACGATGACGAATTTGCTCACGAGAAACTGTCTCCAACTCTAGGTCTATTCCGCGCAGACGATTTCGAAGACGCTGTTGCTCAAGCAGTAACTATGGTTGAAATCGGTGGTATCGGTCACACATCTGGTCTTTACACTAACCAAGACGTAAACGCAGATCGCATCCGTTACTTCGGTGACAAGATGAAGACGGCTCGTATCCTAATCAACATCCCGACTACTCACGGTGGTATCGGTGACCTGTACAACTTTAACGTTGCACCTTCTCTAACTCTTGGTTGTGGTTCATGGGGTGGTAACTCTATCTCTGAGAACGTAGGTCCTAAGCACCTTATCAACAAGAAAACTGTAGCGAAGCGAGCTGAAAATATGTTGTGGCACAAACTACCTAAGTCTATCTACTTCCGTCGTGGCAGCCTTCCAATCGCTATGAGCGACCTAGAAGGTAAGAAACGCGCATTCCTAGTAACGGACCGTTTCCTATTCAACAACGGTTACGCAGACGATGTAGTACAAATTCTGAAAGCGCAAGGTATTGAAGTTCAAGTATTCTTCGATGTAGAAGCGGATCCAACACTGTCTGTTGTTGAGAAAGGCGCTGAAGCAATGAAGAGCTTCCAACCTGACGTAATCCTTGCTCTAGGTGGCGGTTCTCCAATGGATGCTGCTAAGATCATGTGGGTTATGTACGAGCACCCAGAAACTCACTTCGAAGAACTAGCAATGCGCTTTATGGATATCCGTAAACGTATCTACAAGTTCCCTAAAATGGGTAAAAAAGCTGAGCTAGTATGTATCACTACTACTTCAGGTACGGGTTCTGAAGTTACGCCATTCGCGGTTGTTACTGACGACAAAACAGGTGCTAAGTACCCACTAGCGGATTACGAAATCACGCCAAACATGGCTGTTGTTGATGCTAACCTAGTAATGAACATGCCTAAGTCTCTAACAGCGTTCGGTGGTTACGATGCAGTAACTCACGCTCTTGAAGCTTACGTATCAGTTCTTGCGAACGAATACTCAGATGGTCAAGCTCTACAAGCTCTTAAGATGCTTAAAGAATACCTACCATCAAGCTACAAAAACGGTTCAGCAGACCCAATCGCTCGTGAGAAAGTACACAACGCTGCAACGATTGCTGGTATTGCCTTTGCGAACGCATTCCTAGGTGTATGTCACTCAATGGCTCACAAAATTGGTGCTGAGTTCCACCTACCACACGGTCTTGCAAACGCACTACTTATCTCAAACGTTGTACGTTACAACGCGAACGATAACCCAACTAAGCAGACTGCATTCTCTCAGTACGACCGCCCACAAGCACGTCGTCGTTATGCTGAAGTTGCTGACCACCTAGGCCTAAGCCAAGCTGGTGACCGTACTGCGCAGAAGATTGAACGTCTACTGACTTGGTTAGAAGAGCTTAAAGTTGACCTAGACATCCCACTGTCTATCCAGGCTGCGGGTGTTAACGAGTCTGACTTCATCGCTAAACTAGACGAGCTAGCTGTTGAAGCGTTCGATGACCAGTGTACAGGTGCTAACCCACGTTACCCTCTAATCACTGAGCTTAAAGAAGTTCTAACAACGTCTTACTTCGGTAAAGCATACGTTGAAGGTGAAACTTTTGAAGGTACGACTGTAATTTTGAAGAAAGCTGACCAAAAGCCAGCTGAAGAAAAAGCAGCACAAAAAGCTAAAAAAGAAAAAGCTAACGCATAATAAGTAAGCATTAGTTTGAGATAGGTTTTCGCTAGCACGATTCTTATCTATCGGGAAATTCAAAGCCCCAACCGAAAGGTTGGGGCTTTTTTTATGTGAATTGAAATAGGTTTATTTTTTATTATCCATTTACACCTCCGCAGACGCTTACACCTCTGCAGCTACAACCCGTCCGCTAAAGTAATCATTAGATACAATGTATTCCGTTGTTCTGGTCAGTTCGTCTTGCAGTTGTGCCCAGTGACACCCATTGAGCTTGCCTTCGGAGTTGTGAACGGCAGGGACAACACCGCCGACTCGAATACCAAATGGCGTCAGTTCTTTCGCCCAGCTATGGGTAAAGCCGGTAATCATGGAGTTTGCGCTCTCTAAGCCTGACACATCATGAAAGTCATCGTGAGATATCACATTCACAATTACGCCTTCTTTGTCTTGCTCTCGTAACCTCTCTGCACTGATTTGCCCAAATGCGAAAAGGGTCGATGCCATAGCAGACAGATCATTGATAAAGCTACTGACAGGCTGATCGCCAATTAGACTAGGCATTGGGGAACTTATCCAATTGTTGACCAGAACATCGGGTGTAGTGTTAAAGGTGGCTTGAATAAAATCAAATACGCTGAGGATAGCTTGGCTGTCATTCCCTTCGAGCGTGTAATGGTAAACAGAGTCGGAGAAGCGGGCACATTGTAAATAAGTCGCCTGAAGTGCTTTTGCGTCTTTATCACAAAGGATGACAGTGGCTCCAAGGTTAACAAAGTGATTCGCAATCGTTCCTCCCAATCGCGAGCCGGCAGATGTTACCAATATAATTGAGCTTTTTATTTCCATCCCAGTACCTAAGCAAATCGTCCATGTTGGATAAGGATGGGTTAAATTTCATACAGCGTGTGTGAATTGGCTCAAACTAAGGTGTACCCATTGATAACTTTTTATGAACTTTGTGGCAGGTCACATTTTGCAGTAACTTCAAGTGTTAACCGACATCTCCGGTTTTTATGATGACCAAAGGTGATGGTTCATATTGCCTACATCAATCATTCAAAAAGCAAGATCGAACAAAGAATAGTCGTGAATATTGAGTGAGAAAGAGGACGGCTAGGCAGCGGCTATACTTGCGCCTGAATCTGATATTGACGTTGAGCTGTCGACAGCTCGTTGTAGAGCGTCGCATTTGGTAAATCAGGTAACTGTTTACTTGCCAGTTTACGCCGGTCATGACCAGAAAGGTTTTGGTAAACCTCTTCGGGGAAGTCGGCTGTATCTTCTGGCATGAAAGCAAGTGCTTCAGGCTTCAAGTAGTGGCTTAGCTTGGCGCTGGCAAGGCTAGCTTGATGAAAGTGATTCGATTGTTGCGCTGAAATTTCATACGACGATTGGTTTGAACGCAGTTGTTGCGGTTCTGCTACGCCAAATTGCTTACGTAAGCGATCTTCAGTCGTTTCAGTGACGTCAATGGTGTCGATGGGAGTACAGTCGCGAACATCATTAGAAAACATAGACAACAGCAACGCAAAATCTGCACGGCGACCTTGCTCAACCGCTTGGCTGATCCCGATGCCGAACTTCAGTTCGTTGATGATTCCTGCTTTGTCTAAAGTATGTATTTGCATGCTGCCTCTCATTGGATACACCTTTAACGGCATGGAGTTGGCAAACTTTAGAGTTAAATTACAGGCAAATAACGAATTTATGTAGGGCGATTGAGAAAGGTAAGAATAGGTTGAAAAGTAGGCTCGATCTGCTAGTTCGTTTCGCAATGTTCGCATTGATTAGAATACGACAGATACAAAAAAGCTCACGCCGAGGCATGAGCTTTCAATAGATAACTTGCTATAAATAGCGCAGCGTAAGTAATAATTACTTAGCTAGGTTCTCTTCTACGAAAGACCAGTTTACTAGGTTCCAGAATGCAGCCATGTAGTCAGGGCGAACATTGCGGAAATCGATGTAGTAAGCGTGTTCCCATAGGTCAACAGTTAGAAGTGGAGTAACACCTTCTTCTGTTAGAGGAGTCGCAGCGTTAGAAGTGTTAACGATGTCTAGAGAACCGTCAGCTTTCTTAACTAACCAAGTCCAAGAAGAACCGAAGTTGTTGATTGCTGAATCAGTGAATTTCGCTTTGAATTCTTCGAAAGAACCGAATGCAGCGTTGATCGCTTCTGCAACCGCGCCTGTTGGTTCGCCGCCTGCTTTAGGAGCAAGACAGTGCCAGTAGAACGTGTGGTTCCAGATTTGAGCAGCGTTATTGAAAACACCACCAGTAGAAGTCTTAACGATTTCTTCTAGTGTTTTGCCTTCAAACTCAGTACCTGGGATAAGACCGTTTAGCTTAACAACGTAAGTGTTGTGGTGCTTACCGTGGTGGAAATCTAGCGTTTCTGCTGAGATGTGTGGTTCTAGCGCGTCTTTCGCGTAAGGAAGAGCCGGTAGTTCAAATGCCATTGCTCAATTCTCCATTGATATGAAAGAGTTAACTCTTTCGATTGCTTCCAGTGATATTATTATTCATGGCTCGCTATATTGCCAACCACGGTCAATTTGCTGACTTGCGATATAGTTTAGCAAGTTTTTACTTTATTAAAAGCTTAATTCATCACTTTTGTGTGAATTGTTAGCTTAACTGGTTAACCTCTTTTTTTATATGGTTTTTATTCTTTTGGTTTGGGGTAGAATAAAGGCAATGAAAGCCGTAATCCATTAACGAGGAAGCAATGGAAACTATCGATAAAATCAAACAGCAAATTGAAGAAAACACTATTCTACTGTACATGAAAGGTTCTCCTAAGCTACCTAGCTGTGGTTTCTCTTCTCAAGCGTCTCAAGCGCTAATGGCATGTGGTGAAAAATTTGCTTACGTAGATATCCTACAAAACCCTGATATCCGTGCAGAGCTTCCAGCTTACGCACAATGGCCAACGTTCCCACAACTTTGGGTTGAAGGTGAGTTAATCGGTGGTTGTGATATCATTCTTGAGATGTTCCAAAAGGGTGAGCTTCAGCCAATCGTTAAAGAAGCCGCTGCTAAAGTAGCTGGCGACGACGCTGAGTAAGCTTTAGGCCTTGGTGCTTAAATATTGAATGGAAGGGGCCTTAATTAGGCTCCTTTTTTCGTTTGAATGGTTCAACAAAGACTCGATAAGGAATGAACAATGAACGTAAAACTTCATTATGTGCATGATCCAATGTGCAGCTGGTGTTGGGGCTACAAGCCAACGCTTGAGTTATTAAAACAACAATTGCCAGCGAGCATTGAGTTTAGCTACGTAGTCGGTGGTTTGGCTCCGGATTCTGAAGAGCCGATGTCAGAAGAGATGAAAGGCAAGCTTCAAGCGATTTGGAAGCAGATTGAAGCTAAGCTGGGTACGGAATTTAATCATGAGTTTTGGACTGAATGCCAACCAGTTCGCAGCACTTACCCAGCGTGTCGTGCAGTGATCGCTGCTGGCTTTCAAGATCACTACGAAGCAATGCTTGAAGCGATCCAACACGCTTACTACCTTCGTGCTATGCTGCCTCATAGCCAAGAAACGCATTTGCAGTTAGCTCAAGAGCTAGGGATGAATGTACAACAGTTTGAAAATGACCTTTCTAGTAAGCTATTGGAAAGCGAGTTAGATGACCAGTTAGGTTTTAAAGAAGCGATGGGTGTGCATTCTTACCCAACCTTAATGCTTGAGGTAAACGGTATCTTTAGCGAAGTTGAATTGGATTACCATTCAACTGAAGCGACGCTCAAGTCTATTCGCGAAATTCTAGTGAATAACGCTCCCGCTGTATAATCCAGCGAGAGCTGTCTGTATTGACGCAATAACCTCTAAGGCTTACTCATAAGAGTAAGCCTTTTCTTTTGTCTGACGTAGTTGGTTTATCTCCTCTGTAAACCGTTCGAATGTGTTAGTTGCTTCCGAGATTGATGCTTCAATTTCTGATTCGACTTGATCTAAGTCTGTGGCTTCGGTTACTAGGCCGTTTGCTTGTGCTTCAATGATTGCGATCGGAGAAGCAATCGCGTCACATGCCACCATTTTAGCGGCACCTTTGAGTCGGTGTGATGTGGTTTTTAGTCCCTTATATTCCTTATTAGCCCACTGCGCTTTTATCTGTTCATTATCTGCAATAAAACTTGCGGCAAACTCGTCGAGTAAGGTCATCACCACATCGTGATCTTCAAATAGATCGTAGAGTGCGGTGTAGTCGATGATGGGGCTATTGGTCTCGTTGGGTGAATCTTGAGGGACAGTGGGGTCAACATCTTCGATTGTCTCTGAGTTGTTATTTTCTGCCGATTCCGCAAAGCTCTGTTCAATACCTTGGAACAGCATCGAAAACTCATTGGTTTCTTGAGCTGCCGGTAAAGTGTTTGACGAAGAGCTTGTGTCCTGATTTTGCGAGTCTGGCTTTTCTGCATCAGAAATATCGGTTTCATGCGTCGGATCTAAATCGTGGATTGCGGGTAGCCATTTTTCAATGGTCAGCTTCATTTGCTTAATGGAAACAGGTTTAACTAGGAAATCATCCATGCCGTGTGCATAACAGTTGGCATCTTCACCCTGAACCGCATTCGCCGTCAACGCGACGATAGGCAACTTTTGAGTTTCTTGATTTAGTTCTTCATTGCGTTGTTCTATCTGACGAATGCTTGAGGCAAGCGTGTAACCGTCCATCTCCGGCATATGGCAATCGGTGAGAAGCAAACCATAACGTTTATTTTTTAAAGCATTCAGCGCTAGCACTCCGTTATCGAAAATATCAGCGTGGACACCAATACTCTCAAGCTGCTTGGCGATGACTTGCTGATTGATCGGGTGGTCTTCCGCAACAAGAATCAGTCGGCTATTACGCTCGGCTTGTTCGCGAGTCTCGATGGCGATAGGCGCTTTGGTTTCGTTGTCTAATGATGAGAGTAGATTGTTGTGACTGACGGGTTTCGTTAAAACATGAACAAGGTTATCGGGCAGCAGCGGATTTACCGACAAGCACCAAGAGTTACCTAAAGGTTCTGGTGAGAGCATTGGGTTTTGGTTGATTACGGTGAAGCGTGTTGAACCCGTATGCTGCTGAATCCAAGCATCGCTAATCGCCAGTTGTTGCCAAACCGACATCGCGACAAAGATATGTTTTGGCTGATGTTTGACGACCATCTCTTTGAGCAAGTGCTTTTGATTAATGTGCAGAACCTTGGGTTCAAGATCGAAGTGTTTCAAATATCGACACAGCTCTTCTTGCTGAAGAACGTAGCCAACAACGTATACCTCGTTTGAGTGATTACCGACATCTAGCTCAACAGGGTTCTCACCCTCTGAAGGGCAAATCAGCGTTTGTCGTAGAGCCAAAGCGTTACTTACTGCATGTTCAGGGGTACAAGTTGGGAGGGTAACGGTAACCGTAAAGCGGCTGCCTTTTCCTTCTTCACTCGACAGATCTATGTTGCCATCCATCTGTTCTATCAATTTCAAAGCGATAGACAGTCCAAGCCCTGTGCCACCAAAACGGCGGCTAGTGGTTTTGTCGACTTGTTCAAAAGGTTGGAATAAGCTTTGTTGCCTGTCTTTCGGGATGCCGATGCCCGTGTCGGAAACCGTGAGGCTAACTTTCTGCTGATGTTCGTTCTGTTCAATCACATCAATATGCAATGAAATAGTGCCATGTTCGGTGAACTTAATCGCATTATTAAGGAAATTGTTTAGAATCTGATGGAGTCGTATATCGTCTGCAAACAGCCACTGAGCGAGGTTTGGGTCTTGCCAATAGTGGAAGGCTAAGCCTTTTTGCTGTGCATGAATGGATTGCGGTTGCACGATACGGGCGAGTACTTTGCCAAGCTCAATTTCGGTCGGGTTAAGATCCAGTTTTCCTGCTTCAATCTTGGAGTAATCGAGTACGTCATTAACGATGTGCAGTAAGTTCCGAGCTGACTGATTCAATCCACCGTGTAAGTTCAGTAACTCTTCACTCAGCTGATGTTCCTGCATTAATTCCAACAGCCCTAAGATCCCACTAATCGGGGTGCGAACCTCGTGGCTAATGGTCGCTAAGAATTGCGACTTTGCAGCCGTTGCACTTTCTGCTTTTTGGCGTGCGTTGTCTAAAGCTTGCTGTTGTTTTTTTAGTAGGGTGATGTCTGTTATCACCGTATTCCACTCAATGGTTTTGCTGTTCGATACTTGGCTATTAAATTTCACCCATTTAGTTTGACCTGATTCTAACTGCATTCGCTGTTCATTTTCCCAATGCCCGGTTTCAATAGCTTCGAGCATACTGGTTTCAAACTGGGGCAAGTCATCCTCTGAGATCAGATTAAACAGGTGTTGAGGGTGCTCTTTTACGTTATCCACGGGTAAGCCGAACATATCGCTTACACCTGCACTGACAAAGCTAAACCGGATATCTAAAGGCTGTCGAGGGTGCGTTTGAATATGTTTAAGCACGACCCCATCAATGTTGTCGGCCAGCGTTTGCAAATGGGCTTCTGCTGCTTTTGCTCTCTGCTCGGCGATCTTTCGCTGCTCGATTTCAGCCGCCATTTTTCGGTTCCAAAATACGATCACGAAAATGACCACAAAGATTCCAAGCCCGATGATCACCGACCATTTAGCGACTTCGCGTGGTGATAAGCCTTCTTGGTATTCATAGGTTAACCATTTGCTTTCCAAGCGCTCTAATTCATTGGCAGGCAGTGCTCCAATGGTTTTGTTGAGAATACTCAACAGCATGGGATGGCGGAAGTTCACTGCGAGAGCTAGTGGTGCGCTGTTTTGCTCATTAATGGTGCCAGTGATTTTGAATTGCCCTACATAGTCTTGATGCAATAAAGGTGCAGCATGATGAAGTGAAGCAAGCGCAAAACTGATTTCGTCTTTCTGTAATGCTTGGAAAGCGCTGACGTGATTGATGTAAGGGACGGCTAGGCAAGTAAGGCAGAGAGAAGGCAGAACTGTTGAGCCTCCAGAATTTTCAATCACACCAACAGCTTCGGTGCCACTTGGCGCAAAGTTGCCTAAGCGATCAGAGCGACTCAATAACACCCAAGGTTCAAAACTGTAAGCTTGAGTGAAGTCCATGTATCGGGCTTTATCTGTGGTTGGTGTGATGTTGGTTAGCACCATTGTCTCACCATTATTGAACGCGACCTCGGCCGCTTCTGGTGTTAGGTAAGTGGTACTTTCGAATGACACGCCAAGCACATTACCTATTAGGTTTAAGATGTCAGCAGATAAGCCTGAGTGTTGCTGTTGCTCATTGGTAAAGTCGTAAGGGTACCAATTGGAGTGTGTGCCTACGGGGATGGAAGGGTTGCTGTCGAGCCAGTTCTTTTCATCTTGGGTTAAATTCAATGTTCCATAGTTCAGCAGCATCGAATGTTGCGACGGAGCAAGCCATTGATTATAAATAGATTGCAGTGAGCCTTCCTTAATGTCCTGTAAAGCGAAATTGATTCGGCTAAGCAATCTGTGCTTTCCTTTTTTGACCGCGAAGTGCAAGTGGTCAGCTGGAAGGTCAGGAAGAACTGATAGTGTGAGTGAGTCTCGAGGCTGTTCTCGTAATAACGCAGAAAGTGCAAGCGCATCGCCAATGTACGCATCCACGCTATCCTCCTGAATTGCCGTGAATGCCGCTTGCGTACTGTCTAATGTTGTAATTTGACTATCAGGAAGCAGGCTAGGAAGAAGATCATTGAGCGCAAACCCTTTCTCCAATGCTAGGTTGGCGGTTGCCAACGCACCTAAATCGTTTATTTTTCTATTTTGGGTAATCACCGCTCGTCTTATGGAAAACATAGGCTCACTAAAAGTCATGTAATTATGGCGCTCCTTGGTCGAAGAGACACCGACTAGCAGATCTAATTCACCTATTTCGAATGCACTCAGTACATCACTAAATGTTGAATACAACTTAATCTGATATTGGAAACCTGCATTTACCGCTACCTGATCCAACATACTGATGAGTAGCCCTTCAGAAACAGTGTTGCCTGAGGGAGTCTTATGTTGATAGCTGTAGGGGACCATGTCGTAAGAAGGGAGACCAACCCGCAATATGACTTGGTCACTCGATGAGTTCTCTGTTTTGCTTGCTAAGGAGCTAGCGGGTGATGTGTTCCCTGGTGGGGTGTTTTCGGCAAAGGTGAGCAGTGGCCACATCAACAGTGAAAGACAACTCAATAAAAAGGCGACACACCACGTTTTCGTTTTTGAAGCGCTGTTTTGCATAAAGACATCCTGTCGTTTGCTTGCTGATTTTAGAGTATCGCCATGCTTAACTAACGGCAGCCAAAGGGGCTTTAGTTAGTGTGGGGAGTGAAAAATTATCAGCTTGCTGCAATGCCATACGTTGAAGTAGAGCAAGGTTCGTGTGATCCGCTTTTAAATGAACGTCAATTTGGCGCTTTATTTGAACGACTTTGTCTTGTAATCCTAAGGCTTGATAACAGAGCGCCAACAAGAAGAACGCGTCGACATCATTGCCTGAAAACTCGTTTATCGAAATACTCTCAATGCACTCTGTCGCAACCTCATGTTGTTCGAGTTGAATCAGTTGTAAGGTACGACAAAGCTTTAGAAGCGGCTTGCTCAATGCGTAAGACTTTTCAGAGTGAGAAAGCCTCTGCCAAGTCGCTTCAGGTTTCCAAAGTGTTAGTTCTTCGTGGGTGAGCGCCAAACTATCCGCCCATAAGATGAGTGCTCGCTTACCTGTAGAATCCCAAATTGAGTGTGGAATGAGTTGTGCGAGAGATTTGAGATGTTGGGTCGCTTGTGTGACATTTTTATCTAGCAACTGCAGCCAGACCATGGTGTTGGTTAACTCAATATTACTGCTGTTCACGGTGAGTACTTGGTCAATCAGTTCGCTCGCGGATTCGAAATCACTGGTATTGAGACAGATCTTGACCTTAAGTTGCTGAAGTTTGATATTGCGAGGGTTGTTTTCTATTAGACCATCGATTTGACGGAGTGCGTCGTGATAGTGCTGCTTGAGGATATGTATTTCAATGAGCTTAACTTTAGCGGGTAGGTAATCATGGAGCTGCAATAGCCCATTCAACATGGCTTGTGCGTCATCGAGTTGTTGGTTTTTTATCAGAATATTCGCCATATAAATAATGGCATCTTTCAGTGTCGACGGGTCAGGGGCTTTGCCAAAGAGTGGCTTTACCGCATTGAGGCCATTCTTTAAAAAGGCCTGCTCTAATGTCGAAAAGTATTGCTGCCGAGATAGTGCGGATGTGACTCTTTTTATGATGTCATCTGCACGTATTGGCTTAATCAAATAACCATCAGGTTCTAAGTTAGCATAACCAAAGAAGGTATCTTGGCTGTCATTGCCAGTGACGATAAAGACGATCGTTTGTGGCCTGATTAATTCTTTTTGCTGCAAGAACTCAAGCAACTGCAAGCCATTGCTTCCTGAGCCTAAATCGTGGTCAATTAATAAGATGTCGAATCGATGTGCGCGACAAGCCTCAATCGCATTTTGTGCATTGGATGCGCTAATCACATTGTTGTTAGGCACGCCTAACTTGATAAGTAGTGCGCGGGTAGCACTTTGAATGACGCTGCTGTCATCAACGATGAGGTAGCGCGATCGGGCGAGTATATCCATATAGTAGCCTTCTGACGTATTGAGCCTTGCCACTTTGTCGTCTATGAATTAGCGGCTTATTTATTAAACACTTAAGTGTAGGAGTGAATTCAATGAATAGCCACAAGTTGCACATCAATACGTACGGAATAATGTATAGGGAGTGATATTGGTTCAGAAGGTTAGCGTGTTTCTAAAGTTAGAAATAAAAGGGGAAAGAGACTAAATACAAAAAAGACCGCACGAGGCGGTAATGCCGTTCACTTAAGAGTGAACGGCATTTTTGTTCTTAGCATACCGTTGTG
>NZ_JBFSPI010000079.1:7518-24389 GCF_041464685.1 Vibrio sp. 10N.237.312.B06 | reverse complement strand
CTACCGATGTATTGTTGAACGCGAAATGTACAGCAAAGATCAACACGCCCTAATGTGATGGTTACGGTTATGGAAGTCTTTTGGCTTAAATAAGGATATTAAATGCGCTCTCTATCAGTACAGTGGAAAATAACCCTCTTAGCAGGTTGTTGTTTAATCATTACGTCACTGTCTCTCATTGGTTTCTCGATCTACAACGCGACGAGCAATCAACAGGTCATAAAATCTCAAAGCTCAGAATCAGTGATTAACAAAACTCAACAGTTGTTGGCATCCGTTTCTCAGCTTAATGCTCAGGAAACTCAACGTTATGTCGATGAAGCTATTTATCGAGCAGAAATGTTGGCTTCTAGTGCTCAGTTTCTAAAGAACAACGCAGACGAAAACTTTACCCCAAGTGAAGAGCTTCGTACTGCGTTAGATGAAATGGTTCGTCGTTCTGTTTTGAACTTTGATTCTATTCAAGGAGCTTACCTAGTCTTCAAGCCCGATTTACTTGATGCTGAAGATGCGAATTATGTCGATGCGGATTATGTCGGCTCGAATGAAAGAGGGCGTTTTGCTCCTTATTGGAAGGTCGCAGATAATGGCGAGAACGTTCTTCCAAACGTGTTATCAGAATCAACATTGAGTGATAACAGCAATAGCGAACGCTTTTTCTGTCCTTTGTCATCTGGCCAAACGTGTATTAGTACGCCAAGAGTTGTGAGTAGCGGTGGTCAAGAACTGCTTACGTCTTCGATTTCGGTGCCTATCATCGTTGATGATGTAGCGATTGGTTTCTTGGGCATCGACTTAAGGCTCGATGGTTTGACCAATGTTGTCACTCAATCGGATCAAAGCTTGTTTGAAGGTGCAGGTACGGTTTACGTCGTTAGCTTAGACGGTTCCGTTATCGCTTCTGATGATTCAAGTATTGCGGTTGGTTCGAGTTTTCAAAGCAACAATACAAGTAGTGATCTAATGACGGACTTTATCTTTGGTGGCGAAGTCACGACTCAATGGAGTGAGAATGGTGAGTGGTTACTCGCATTTGCACCTGTTGTTGCCGCCAACCAAACTTGGGGTGTGCTGTTTGAGATTCCAAGAGAGAGTGTGGTTGCTGACGCGAATCAATTGGATGCCATTATTAGTACTAAGCTAAGTGAAGGTATTAAGACTGAAGTGATTGCGGGTATTAGCTTTATTCTTTTCGGTCTAGCGATCATCGCTTTTGCTTCACTGTCCATTGTTAAGCCTATTCGACAGGTAGTTGAGAGACTGAACGATATTGCTTCTGGTGAAGGTGATTTAACGCAACGCTTGGAAGTGAAATCTCAAGACGAAATTGGTCAGTTGTCACAAGGGTTTAACCTGTTCTTAGACAAGCTTCAACACACGATTAAAGAGGTGATTCAGACCACTGAGCAAGTGGCGAGCACGACAAGCCAAGCGAAGGCCTCTGCATCAAGTACTCGTGAAAGTAGTGAGTCTCAGTTTAAAGAAGTGGATCTTGTGGCGACCGCGGCAGAAGAGATGACTCAGACTTCGGGCTTAGTGGTACAAAATGCTGAAATAGCCGTTGATGCCGCTTGTGAAGCGAATCGTTCTGCTCAGCAAGGCCAACAGGTTATCGAACTTTCTGCCGGTGAAATGAGAAAGCTGGTGGATCGTATGTCGAGCGCCGTGCCTATTGTTGAAGAGTTGGCTAAAAATAACGGTAACATCACTGAGATCTTAAGTGTGATTGAAGGGATCTCTGAGCAAACCAACTTACTGGCATTGAATGCCGCGATTGAAGCGGCTCGTGCAGGTGAGCAAGGTCGAGGTTTTGCCGTCGTTGCTGATGAGGTAAGAAATCTCGCAAGCCGCACACAGTCATCGGTTGGTGAAATCAGAGCGGTGATCGACAAAGTCCACGCGGGCACTCAAGATGTCGTTGAAGCGATACAAGAAGGTAATATTCTCGCTAACGACACGGCATTACATGTTCAAAAAGCGGTCGAAGATCTGGGTTCGATCTTTACTTCTATAGAAGCGATCAGTGATATGAACAACCAAATCGTGAGAGCGGCAGAAGAGCAACAATCGGTTTCCGGTGAAGTGAACCAAAGTGTCGTTAATATCCGTGATTTGAGTGCGAAGATCTTGGATCAAGCCGCCGCTTCTGAACAAGTGGGTAGCGAAATTGACCAACTGTCCCAACAGCAGCAGAAACTGGTTAATCAGTTCAAGGTTTAGTCTAGTTGTTCACTGTATAGCTTTTAAGCTTAGTGAACAATTGAATAGAAAAAGGGACAAATGAAGATTTCATTTGTCCCTTTTATTTTTTTTTGGCTCTAACGCTCTAGGGCTTGGCGATATCCGTGAAACCGATTAACGAAGTTAGTCTTCGATAAACCAGTAACCTTTATTCACCAATTCCGTCACGACGGTTACACCTGAAGGAGAAAGATTAGTTGTTGAGTTAATTACCGAATCATCACACAGTACGTTTAGTAGCGACGAATCAGCCTGTTCAACTTTAACGACTTCCCCATTGATGTAAGCAGTGTTGCTTTCATTCTCATGGTATAGCGCCTTTAACCCCGACACTCGACAGATCTCGCCTTCTGACTCTAAGTGTTGGGCGATCTCTTCTTCTGTCCATAATGGCTCAGGAGCGACGATATCTAGCTGGTGGCGTGATTGGCTTAGCAGACACCCCATGAATTCACTGATGGTTTCAGGTTGCTCTAGTGCAGATTTCAACATGTCAGTGAGATTGCTTAAATCCGATGAACGAATTTTGCCGTAGCCTTCTTGCGTTTTGAACTCTGGATCATGCAGGTGAACATCACCCATATCATGAGCAAGTACAAAGTCGGCAAAGTTGCTAATCAGCTCTTGTTCTTTAGGGGAGCGGTAGCCAATAGAGTAGCTCATTGACGGCTCTAACGTGTTCCCTTCATGCGGGAAACCTGGTGGGATATAAAGGATATCGCCTGGCTCTAAAGTTTCATCAATGATCGGGTCAAAACCTTCGATTTGACGAAGTGCAGAAGCTTGAACGGTCTCTTTGTATTGGCCAATATCTTTTGCGCCGACTTTCCACTGGCGTTTACCTTGGCCTTGAATGATGAATACATCGTATTGATCAATATGGGGGCCTACGCCACCTTCTGGTGCTGAATAGCAGATCATTAGATCGTCGAATAACCAGTTTGGTAACGCTTGGAACGCTTCAGTCAGCTGATTGGCACCCTGATGCCAGTGGTTAGCCGCTTGAACGATCAATTGCCAATGTGTTTCAGTGAGTTCGCCAAACTTCTCTTCTGAGAATGGACCATGTTCTGCAGTCCATTGATTGTCGAGGTTAGAGACAAAGCGAGAATCCAGTTCTTCTTCCATCGATAAACCAGCAAGTTCTTCCGGCGAAATTGGGTCGACGAAGTTTTGGAAGCCACCTTTCAAGATGGTTGGTTTTTTATGCCAGTAGTTTTCAAGAAACTCGGGCATAGAAAAGCTAAGTCGGTACATGTGAATCCTGTATGTTTTTATGCTAGATGCTAGATGCTAGATGCTAGATGCTAGATGCTAGTTTGGCTTGTAAATCTTGTTGGACAATCTTAATTGCTTCTAACGCAACCTTTGGGTCGATTTCGTTGCTTTCGAGCAGATAGATCAGGTCGACAGCTAACTTAACTTCTTCTGGGGCGTTATCCAGTGGTGATGATGGGTTATCAGTGTTCATTTCGCTTGGGGTTCTCTAAGTTAATCAGTCTCTCAATATTTTTCATTGAGTCTTCGCAGCGTTCTAATCGTTCTTTTGCTAATTGCCAAGCCTCGTCCGCTTTTTTCTTACTGTGGCGAGGCGCAGAATCAAACGCTAACTTGCGTACTCGTACTAAATCGACCAGTCGCTTTTGCCAATCTTGGTGCTGAGCGAGTTCGTTGTATAGGTCGTTGAGATTTTTGCCTGACTTACTTTTTCGGTCTAAGCGTAAATCATGGTTAGCGAGCTCCCTTTGGATTGCTGCTATCTGGTTAGTGAGTTTTTCTGTCAGGTAGTTGGCCCGAGATGCGGTCAGTTGATTTGTATTTTGTTCACGAATAATGGTGTTGTACGTTGCTTGAGTTTCAAGTGCGTAGGGCATTAAGATAGAAGAGCTGCACTTAAATAAGGTTCGGTCAAACAAGGCTTGATGATAAGCACCACGGGCTTTGTCGACCTGAGAACTGTGCCCAATTAAGGTATCCAGTACACTTTTAAGATTTGAAAAATGGTTCATTTCGCTTCCCATTGGCTGGTGGCTATAAGTTTACAAACCACGCTTCGTAAGCCAGTTTAATCGCAAGGACACTCACAACAGTCACAAAGACAGGTCGTATAAATGTAGCACCAAAGCGAATAGCAGAATGTGCTCCAACAAATGCACCAGCCATCAAACAAAGCCCCATGGTTAAACCTAGAACCCAATCAATATGACCGAGAATCGCAAAGGTCACCAAAGACGTAAAGTTACTGGTAAAGTTCATGGCTTTAGATAGACCAGAAGCAAGTAAGATATTAAGACGATAAAGCGCCATCGAGCTCACAGTCCAAAAAGCGCCTGTTCCTGGGCCTGCAACACCATCATAAAAGCCGAGAATGAATCCTTGGTACTTTTGCTTTCTCTTGAGTACCGGGCACGGTTTAGGAGACACATTATGGCTCACATCTGGAGTCTTATGAAAAATGGTATAGACCGCTGCTGCAAGAATGACTAGCGGTAATACCTTCTCTAACCACTCTGTGCTTATGGCATCAACAGTCAGGGTGCCGATTGTTGCACCTATTAAAGTAGATATGAATGCATTGACCCAACATTCAGGTTTGAACAGCTTCTTGCGATAGTAAGTAAAAGCGGCTGTTGATGAGGCGAATGTTGCGGCCAGCTTATTAGTACCGAGTGCAATGTGTGGTGGTAAACCAAGCGATAGCAAAGCTGGTACAGTTAACATTCCTCCGCCACCGGCGACAGCATCAATAAAGCCTGCAGCAAATGCAACCAAGGCAAGTATGACCAACATGGTTGGCTCAATCATTTCCATAAATAGCTAGTGTTCTCGTTATCGGCTGTTCGGGCAGCCACATGAAGAATCGAGGGATTAGTCATGCTGGGTTGTGAATGCAAGGGCCTAGCGATGGCAGACCCATAACTACCACGAGGGTAGAAAAATTAGTATTTTATTGTTCTTTTAAAAGGCGGTAGCGAATCGAGTAGGGACTTTCCGTATCGCTTCGTGACTATGCGTCTATCAAGGATCGTGACTTTACCAGAATCTCGTTCTTTACGCAGCAATCTACCCACAGATTGAATAAGCTTTTTACTCGCTTCTGGAACAGTAATCTGCATAAACGGATTACCGCCACGAGATTCAATATATTCTGAATGTGCCCGCTCTACAGGTGAGGTAGGAACACCAAAAGGAATCTTGGTAATAACAAGGTTTTCAAGCAGCTCGCCAGGTAGATCAAGACCTTCAGAAAAGCTACCCGTTCCAAAAAGAACGCTTGTTTTACCTTGGTCCATGAGCTTTTTATGTTTTTTTAGGATTTCAGTTCGTGAGGTATCCCCCTGAACCTGTAACGCCCACGACTTTTTAACGAAATCTGTTGCCAAAGCTTCTGCCACTTGGTTCATTTGCCAATAAGAAGAGAATAGAATGAGATTGGCTTTGTTGTCTTCTATTACCTTAGGCAAAATTTCAATAAGATATTCGGTAAACTGAGGTGCTTGTGGTTCGTACTTCATTGCAGGTACCACTAATTCAGCTTGGTTCTGATAATCAAACGGCGATGCCAAAGCAAGAAATTGTACGCCATCTTCTGCTTTTTGGCTGATACCTGATTGATGACAAAAAAAGCTGAAAGAGTTGAGTGCTCTCATGGTCGCAGATACTAACACTGCACCAACACAACGACTCCAAATCTGTTGGTCCAGTTGCCAACCGACTTCTAATGGTGAGACATTAACAACAAAGTCCCCCTCGCTTTCTTTGCTTAATTCAAGCCAGCGAGCCAAAGGCGCCCCTTTTTCTCTCTTAGGTTCAGCCATTAATCGCCAAACTTGAGCAAGGTTTTCTGTTCTTTGTATATAAAAGCCAATTTCTGCAAGCGCAGGCTCTGCAAGCTTTGCGGAAAGCTCTCCGTCTTTAACTCGTTCTGCAATCAAGTCTGCAATTTTTGCTACGGCTTGGTTCGCCTTTTGCGTTAATTGTTTGAGATCTTTCGATTCGCTTTCTAACCATTCAGGTAAGTCACCATGCTCGAAGCGATACAAGCCATCTTCGAAGTGGCTAGCGTCAAACTGTTTGCTCATTTTAGTCAGAGTCGGGATCAGTTGTTGTACTGAGTCTTGCAACTCATTTCTAAATCTATGAACACGTTTCTCGTCTGCTAGCCCCGAAAGCTTAGTGATCGATTGATTCAAACGCTCTAACCAAGAGGCAGCGCCTTTTAAGCTTGCGGCAGCAGAGGAGTGATCTCTCGCTACGTGTGGCAAGTGGTGAGCTTCATCAAATATATAGATGCTATTTTCTGGTTCTGGCAGTATCACACCGCCGCCTAGGTCCGCATCAGCCATCACTAAACTGTGATTGGCGATAATCACGTCTGCTTTATCTAGCTCTGAACGCGCTTTTTGGAAAGGGCAGTCTCTGTGCGTAGGCATACTGTTGTTACAGCTGTGCTTATCACTGACAATCATCTGCCAAATCATGTTGTCGATAGGTTTTGGCCACGAATCACGGTCACCATCCCATTTACCTTGGGTGAGGCTGCGGTACATGGTTTGCAGTTGCTCGATGTCTTTCTTTTTTGGTTTGGACTCGAACATCGCCATTTGACCACCATCAACCCCACACGCAGCGGCCAACTTCTCTGTACAACAATAACGCTGCCTTCCTTTCGCTAAGATGAAAGAAAACTCTCTATCAGTAAGTCGTCTATATAGAGGGAGATCTTTATTGACGAGTTGTTCTTGTAGCGCAACGGTCGCTGTTGAAATGACGATTTTACGATTGTTGAGCACGGCGACAGGAATTGTTGCCATTAAATAAGCCAGTGACTTCCCGATCCCGGTACCTGCTTCAGCAACAATCATGCGATTACTTTTGTGGTATTGACCACAAAGTGTCTTCGCTATTTCTGCAACAAGGTAATTTTGAGCACGTCGAGGTACAAAGTTATCCAACTGATCTTGGAGGTTTTGATAACTGGTGCGTATAGAATTTTGAATTTTAGTAGTTAGCATACTGTGACCTACGTAACGGAGCGAGGATAGTAGCACATATCACTAGTCGGTACATTTACCGCAAAATAGCTTGCTTTTGAATCAAAGGTAGATCTCGTTCACAAAAAAAAACTGAACCTTCAGGAACTTAACGATTTTATTTATGTTACGAAATATATATATTAAAAAATCGCATTATGCAGGCGTTAAGTTCTGTTAATGGCACTTTAAATATAAATTAGCGGAGTATTATGCTAAGTTGTTCTTTATTTGGGCTATTATATTTCCCTTTAAATTTAAGGGTAAGTTGCTCGTGAAATGATGAAAAAAAATGTAAACCTATGATTTTTATGTATTTTTGATTTTTTTAGGTTTGTTTTTAGTTTATTTGACACGCAGGATAATCTTTTGCAATCTAGACCACGAAATTTAGTGGCGGTGATTAACTACCAAAGAGTAGTAATGACCAGTCATAAAAAATAAAAGGGAACCGGGCAAGGATCTCCCATTTTTAGAAAAGGCAGTGGATTTATTATGAAAAAGACTCTATTAGCTCTAGCAGTTATGACAGCAGCTGGTTCTGCAAACGCAGCAATCGAAATTTACAACCAAGACGGCGTTTCTGTTAACCTTAAAGGTGACATCGAAGTTGTATACAGCAACGAGTACAAAAAAGGTTCTTCAATGGAACAAAAAATCGAAGATGCTGACTTCGGTTTTGATATTAAGTACATGGTAAACGACGAGTGGAAAGTTGGCGCTTACTGGGAATTTAACGGTTCTGATAACGCAAATGCTGAAAAAACTCGTAACGGTGATACATACGTTGCAGCTTACCACAACACTCTAGGTTCAATTAAGTTTGGTCGCCTATGTACTGCTGTTGATGATCTAGGTATCGGTAAAGATGAAGCTTACGGCATCTCTAAACTTCTAGACAACGAAACTAAAGAATGTGCTGACGAAGCTGTTCGTTACGACTTCGATAATGGCGCTCTATACGCTACACTTGGTTTTGTTCAAGATAAAATTGACGGTTCAAATAATGCTGAAACTAAAGGTTCAGACGTTGAGTACTTTGATGCGCGTATGGGTTACCGTTTTACTGATTTCGACGTTTCTGCTTTCGTTGCTAACCTTAAGCAAGATGACAGCAAAAAATATGACCACCAAGGTTACGGTGCTGAGCTAGTATTCTCTGGTATCGAAAACGTTTACCTATCTACAGCATACTACGGTGTAAGTTCTGACAAAGCGAATGACGACAACTCAACAATCGCATTTGCTGCTGGTTACACTATGGGCCTTTGGGGCTTCAACACTGGTTACTCAATCGGTGACCACGACGATAAAGTTAAAGAAGAAGATCGTTGGTTCGTAAACTCTACTTACGCAATCGCACCAAACACTAAAGTGTACGCGGAAGTTGGTGGTATCGATTACGATTCAAAACGTCTTAATGACAAAGGTGAAAAGTACTACAAAACAGATACTGGTCTAGCAATTGGTGTTGAAGCATCATTCTAATGACCTCGTAATCGAGTTTTAGAAAAAAAGCCACCTTAGGGTGGCTTTTTTGTTAGGATAAAGAGTAGTTTATTAGATTTTAAAGAGAGACATGATGAAGAAAGTATTGTTAGCTTTGGGCTTACTTACAAGCGTTATTGGCAGTGTAAGTGCGGCAACCCTAACGCCTCAGAAAGGCGTATCAATTCTGTACATTAATGGTCAAGCTGCTCAAAATAAAATCAGTGAAAACCAAATTAATGAGGGTTTTAACCAGGTTTTAGTTCGCTTTGATAAAAAGTTTGGTAACAGCGGTGTTTATTCTTCGGCACCTTATGTATTGAATTTTGATGTTACTGGTGAAGAGGTTGAAATTAAGTCTCCAAAAGTACGTAGCTATATGGAAGCTGAGAAGATCTTTGAAGCTGTGAATCCATCATGGGTAGTTTTGCAGGATGATGTCGCCATTAAATATCAACAGGGTGTCATTGAACGTAAGCCCGGTTTTGCACCGTTTGGCGGTCTAGAGTCTCGACTAGCTGAGCATAATGCAAGTAAGGCAGTCTATTTTAAAGATGGCGTGTTACTTGATAAACCAGCGGAAGCAGTGGTATTGGCTTCTGTGGTAGACAATACGACAGCACAGACAAGCGGCAAAGCTCAGAAACAAGTGAAACTGGCTGAGACTCAGAATGTTGAGCAATTGCAGGCTTGGTATATCAAAGCTTCTAAGCAAGAACGCAAAGAATTCCGTAAATGGATGATTGACCAAGAGTAATCAATCTTCATCTACAAAAAAGCGAGACTAATAAGAGTCTCGCTTTTGCTATATTGGTACTTTTTCTGTATCGATACTTTTTCTGTATCAGTAAGAGCTAAATCTCTTTCCATTCACCTGGCTGAAGCTGACCCACGTTCATATTGCCCATTGAGTAGCGGATTAGACGCAGGGTAGGGAAGCCTATGTTTGCCGTCATTCGTCTTACCTGACGGTTACGTCCTTCGATGATGGTAATCGCTAACCATGTTGTTGGTATCGCCGCTCTGAAGCGCACAGGAGGAGTTCTTTCCCAAACCTGAGGTTCTTGCATCACTTCTACTTCTGCAGGTAATGTCATACCATCTTTTAGCTCAACACCTTTTCTCAATTTATCTAAATCTTTCTCAGAAGGCGCACCTTCAACCTGTACCCAGTAAGTCTTGGTCGATTTTGAGTTCGGCTGAGTCAACTTAGCTTGAAAGATGCCATCATTGGTCAAGACCATTAACCCTTCGCTATCACGATCAAGTCGACCTGCAGCATAAACATCTTTTACGGGAATAAAATCCGCTAGCGTTTTTCTACCTTCGCCATCAGTGAACTGGCTGAGAGTATCAAAAGGTTTGTTGAATAGAATCACTTTGCGATCTTCGGGTGCTACCTTAGGCTTTGCGTTGGTAGTTTTGCCTTTATATCGGTGTTTGCTGGAGTGCGGTTTTTTGTGTGAACTGCCAGTGTCATTTTTGCCACTGTGTTGATTCTGTCTATTACCGCTTTGTTTTAATGTGGTACCAGAACGAGCCGGTTTGTCTGAACGAGATGCGCTGCGTGAGCGAGTAGACATGTTAACTACCTTGCAAAAATGTAAACGAAGTGTGCTGAAAAGTTTTCATAGAAACGGAATTGAGCTATCATTTGCGCGCCTAAAAGACACAAAATAGAACAAGTTGATGGACTCTTAAGCCTGATTTGTTTAATTATACCTTCGTGTTTTATTATAACTGGCTCTTTTATTAAAACAATGCACTCACGGATTTGGCTCATGCTGTCATCAAGATTGCATGAAAAATAAGATAGAGTACGACTATCGAGTAAGCAGTTTTCACTCTCAGAGTGGCTTACTGGTCAATTTATAACACTCTCACTGCTTTAAGTGAGCTTGTAAGAACTATAGGGAAATTTCATGCCTACTGAAAAACCAACGATCATCTATACCATTACTGACGAAGCTCCGGCGCTAGCAACTTACTCTCTGCTGCCTATCATTCAATCTTTTACGGCTTCTTCTGGTATTAACGTTGATACTCGCGACATTTCACTTGCAGGGCGCATTATTGCCAACTTCCCTGACTACCTGAACGAAGAGCAACGTATTGGTGATGCATTAGCAGAACTTGGTGAATTTGCTAAGACACCAGAAGCGAACATCATCAAGCTTCCAAACATCTCTGCATCTGTTCCTCAACTTCAAGCAACAATCAAAGAGCTTCAGTCAAAAGGTTACGCACTTCCTAATTACCCAGAAGAAGCAAACACTGACGAAGAGAAAGCCGTTAAAGCGACTTACGATAAAATCAAAGGCAGTGCTGTAAACCCTGTGTTACGTGAAGGTAACTCGGATCGCCGCGCTCCACTTTCTGTTAAAAACTACGCGAAGAAGAACCCACACTCAATGGGTGCTTGGTCTGCGGATTCTAAGTCGCACGTTTCAAGTATGGACGACAAAGACTTCTTCGGCAGCGAAAAGTCAGTAACAATTGAAGGTGCTACAGAAGTTAGCATTGAATTCGTTGGTAAAGATGGTGCGAAGAAAACTCTGAAGCCCGCTTTTGCATTGCAAGATAAAGAGATCATTGATGCGTCAGTGATGAACAAAGCTGCTTTGGTTGCGTTCTTCGAGAAAGAGATTGCATCAGCTAAAGAGCAAGGTGTACTGCTTTCTCTTCACATGAAAGCGACGATGATGAAAGTATCTGACCCAGTGATCTTTGGCCATGCGGTTAAGGTTTACTACAAAGACGTATTCGCTAAACACGGTGAGCTATTCGAAGAGCTTGGTGTTGATGTAAACAACGGCATCGGCGATGTATACGCAAAAATTGCTGCGCTTCCTCAAGAGCAGAAAGAAGCGATTGAAGCTGACCTACAAGCGGTATACGAGACTCAACCGCCACTAGCTATGGTTGATTCGGATCGCGGCATTACTAACCTACACGTTCCAAGCGACATCATTGTTGATGCATCTATGCCTGCAATGCTGCGTTCTTCAGGTCAAATGTGGGATCCAGAAGGTAAGCAGAAAGACACGAAAGCTATGATCCCTGATCGCAGCTACGCAAGCATCTACCAAGCAGTTATTGATTTCTGCAAAGAGAACGGCGCTTTCGATCCAACAACAATGGGTAGTGTACCAAACGTTGGCTTGATGGCTCAAAAAGCGGAAGAGTACGGTTCTCACGATAAGACTTTTATCCTTGAAGCTGCTGGTCAGGTTCAAGTTGTTGACGCTTCAGGCGCTGTGCTTCTAGAGCAAGACGTAGAGGAAGGCGATATCTTCCGTATGTGTCAGGTTAAAGATGCACCAATTCAAGACTGGGTTAAGCTAGCGGTAACTCGTGCTCGTGCTTCGGGTGTTCCAGCAGTATTCTGGCTAGACGCGTCTCGTGCGCATGATGCTCAGCTTATTAAGAAAGTTGAAGCTTACCTTCCTGAATATGATACCGATGGTCTTGAAATTAAGATCCTTGCTCCTTTAGAAGCAACTCAGTACTCACTGGTTCGTATCAAAGAAGGCCTAGATACTATTTCGGTTACAGGTAACGTATTACGTGATTACCTAACGGATTTGTTCCCGATTCTAGAGCTTGGTACGTCAGCTAAAATGCTATCGATTGTTCCACTTATGAACGGTGGCGGCCTGTTTGAAACAGGTGCTGGCGGTTCTGCGCCTAAGCATGTTCAACAAGTAGAGAAAGAAAACCACCTGCGTTGGGACTCTCTTGGTGAGTTCTTGGCACTAGCGGCATCTCTAGAGCACCTAAGCGTAGTAACGGGGAATGCTAAGGCACAAGTTCTCGCTGACGCGCTTGATAAAGCGACGGGTGAATTCCTAGATAACAACAAGTCTCCTTCACGTCGAGTGGGTGAGCTTGATAACCGTGGTAGCCACTACTACCTTGCAGCATACTGGGCGAAAGCGCTGGCTGAGCAAACGGTTGACGCTGACCTTGCTGCTGAGTTCGCAGGTGTTGCAACTCAATTGGCTGAAAGTGAAGAAGCTATTGTTGCTGAGCTGAATAACGCTCAAGGTCCAGCTGGCGACTTAGGTGGTTATTACCTACTTGATGATGCATTGGTTTCATCACTAATGCGCCCAAGCTCAACGCTAAACGCATTTATTGACGCATAGTGATTGGACTCATCGTTAGTAAGTCATGAACATGATTTACTAACGAGTTGCTTGGTCTGGCAGTTAAGTCACAGATAAAGTCAAAACGAAAGATGCTTTAACGATAACGTTAAAGCGTCTTTTTTTATTCATAATGCTTCCTAGACCTAGACCTAGACCTAGACCTAGACCTAGACCTAGACCTAGACCTAGACCTGCTAAAGGGATCTCTCGGACGATTTGTACTGGTGAATAGCTTTTAGCTCTCAGATCGAAAAACCGCCCATTTAAGCCTGTATTACAGGTATGAAATGAGCGGTTTCAATGTTCTGCTTACCTGACAGTCGTTTATTAAGACTGATAGAGGTCTACATGTTTGGCAATCGCCTATTTTACGGCGCTGCCTTCTACAGGAACAACGGAGCTAGCATGGGAGCCTTTAGGTCCACTTTCTACTTCATAATCGACCTGTTGACCTGCCTTTAAGGTTCGATAACCTTCCATTTGTATTGTGGAGTAGTGCGCGAAAATATCGCCATCTTCACCTTCTGGACAAATAAAACCAAACCCTTTGGCATTGTTAAACCATTTTACTGTACCTGTAGCCATGCTATACATCCCTCATGCATTTTGTTACTAACGTTGTTATATCAAATCAATGTAAGTTCGATTGATATTATTCCTATCAACTAAACAATTTCAGCTGATAGCTTGAATCTCATACATTGCTTACGGAAATTAACGCTACCCTGCGTAATTATTCCTTATTATAAATTTTTAACGCTTATTACTAGGTTTAGAATCGTGTTACGAAGTTGTATCAGAAAAACCTTTTAGCTCCAATGTAGCTAATGATTGAGTACAGTCAATAGCAAATTGGTATAAAAATGATCAATTTTAATAACAAATCACATTCGAGATTGGCTGCATACTATTAACTAAATAGTAACTTAACGACGATCTTATCGTCACCATCAATAGTTGTGGTGTCTTTTTAATCAATCACATATGTTAATCCTGTTAATCGAGATCTTTTATTTGCAGCGATGGAAATGGTGGATTAGGCTCAGTATAGAGGAATATTTTTTGGTACTGTTTCTTGGTGCAGTTT
Source organism: Vibrio sp. 10N.237.312.B06 (assembly GCF_041464685.1). Lineage (NCBI taxonomy): Bacteria > Pseudomonadati > Pseudomonadota > Gammaproteobacteria > Vibrionales > Vibrionaceae > Vibrio > Vibrio sp. 10N.237.312.B06. Next base: position 10,389 of record NZ_JBFSPI010000079.1, on the reverse strand, counting down.
CTTAGTACACCGTAATGCGTGAATGTGGTAAATTTGAGTTAACTAAACATTCACGACTTCCGAAAAATAACCCTTAGCAAAGCTAATATGAGCCGAAACTTTGAATGGGCATCTCCAGGTTCAGATTTACTGGAGAAAGAGAGAACGAAAGTAAAGCCACCGGCAATGTATAACGTTGTATTACATAACGATGACTACACGCCCATGGACTTTGTAATCGAGATCCTAGAGCGATTTTTCTCACTAGATATCGAAAAAGCAACGGAAGTGATGCTCAAGGTTCATTATGAAGGTAAAGCTATTTGTGGCACATACAGTGCTGAAATAGCGGAAACAAAGGTAGCGCAGGTAACGATGTACTCAAAGGAAAATGAGCATCCGCTACTATGTACAATGGAGCAAGTGTAAATTGCTCGAACAACACTGTTGTTCCCTTAGGAGGTACTTATGCTAAATAAAGAATTAGAGACGAGTTTAAATGGCGCATTTTCTCGTGCGCGAGACAAGCGACATGAATTCATGACTGTCGAACACCTCCTACTAGCATTATTAGAAAATGATGCGGCCAAGGAAGCGCTCCAAGCTTATCAGGCTGATCTCGATGCTCTTCGCAATGAGCTCGATATTTTTATCGACCAAACGACCCCACTCATCCCTGAAAGCGACGAGACTCGTGAAACCCAGCCCACGCTGAGCTTTCAACGAGTACTTCAGCGCGCTGTTTTTCATGTTCAATCTTCAGGTCGCAGCGAAGTAACAGGTGCAAATGTACTTGTGGCTATTTTTAGTGAGCAAGAATCTCACGCGGCATATCTTCTTAAGAAAAACGACATCAGCCGCTTAGACATAGTGAATTTTATTTCACACGGTATTACCAAAGGCAGCAATGAAGGCGATAGCGGTTCATCTCCTGATTCATTTGGTGGTGCAGAGAATGCCGAAGAAGCTAACTCAGAAGATCGTCTAGAAAATTTTGCGACCAACCTTAACGAAGTAGCGAAGCAAGGTAACATTGACCCACTCATCGGTCGTGACAAAGAGCTAGAACGTACCGTTCAAGTTCTGTGTCGTCGTCGTAAGAACAACCCTCTATTAGTGGGAGAGGCGGGTGTGGGTAAAACTGCTATCGCTGAAGGTCTTGCATGGCGCATCGTTGAAGGCCAAGTCCCTGAAATCATTCAGAGCAGCGTGATTTACTCTTTGGATATTGGTTCATTGCTTGCGGGAACGAAATATCGTGGTGACTTTGAGAAGCGCTTTAAAGCGATTCTGAAGCAACTCGAGAAAGAAGAAGACGCTATCCTGTTCATCGATGAGATCCATACCATTATTGGTGCGGGTGCAGCATCGGGTGGTCAGGTGGATGCGGCAAACCTAATTAAACCGCTATTAAGCAGCGGTAAATTACGTTGTATTGGCTCAACCACTTACCAAGAGTACAGCAGTATTTTTGAGAAGGAGCGTGCTTTATCTCGTCGCTTCCAGAAAATCGATATTGTTGAACCATCGCTAGATGATACAACCAAAATTCTGATTGGCTTGAAGCCAAAATACGAAGCTCACCACGAAGTACGTTACACCAACAAAGCGTTACGTGCCGCTGTGGAGTTGTCTGCTAAGTATATTAATGAACGTCACCTTCCAGATAAGGCGATTGACGTTATTGATGAAGCGGGTGCTCGTAGTCGTTTGGCGCCTGCAAGTCGTCGTAAGAAAACGGTAAGCGTGGCTGATATTGAGTCAATGGTTGCGAAAATGGCGCGTATTCCTGAGAAGTCAGTATCGTCTTCAGACAAAGATACGCTGCAGAAACTGGATGACCGCATGAAAATGTTGGTATTCGGACAAGACCCAGCGATCGATGTATTGAGCGAAGCGATCAAGCTAACTCGTGCAGGATTGGGAGCAGACAATAAACCTGTTGGTTCATTCTTGTTTGCTGGCCCTACTGGTGTCGGTAAAACAGAGGTGACTGTTCAACTGTCTAAATTGATGGGTATTGAGCTTCTGCGCTTTGATATGTCTGAGTACGGTGAGCGTCACTCGGTAAGCCGCTTGATCGGTGCGCCTCCTGGTTATGTTGGTTATGATCAAGGTGGTCTGCTAACCGATGCTGTTATCAAGAACCCACACTCTGTTGTGCTACTTGATGAGATCGAGAAGGCACACCCAGATATCTTTAACTTGTTATTACAGGTGATGGACAACGGTACGCTAACCGACAACAACGGTCGCAAAGCAGATTTCCGCAATGTGATCCTAGTGATGACGACCAACGCTGGTGTTGCAGAAACCGAGAAGAAATCGATCGGTTTGATCCAACAAGATCATGCGCCAGACGCAATGAGTGAAATCAAGAAGGTATTTACTCCTGAGTTCCGTAACCGTCTTGATAATATCATCTGGTTCAACAGCCTTGATCCAAGTGTGATCAGTCAAGTTGTTGATAAGTTTATTGTTGAGCTTCAGGTCCAACTGGACGCTCGTGGTGTATCTTTAGAGGTTTCTGAGGATGCTCGTCATTGGTTAGCTGAAAGAGGCTATGACAAGACCATGGGCGCTCGTCCGATGGGACGTGTGATTCAAGAGAAGCTTAAAAAGCCTCTTGCTAATGAGTTGCTGTTCGGAAGTTTGGTTGACGGCGGTACGGTTAAAGTATCTCTGAAAAAAGACGAACTGGATTTCATCTATGTTGGTGCGAAAGAAGAGGTTATGCATTAGGCATACTTCTTAAACACTAACGGCTTATAAAGAGCACTGGGTACAGTTAATTACGATATTAAACGCATGACTTCGGTTGTGCGTTTTTTTATGCTTGCTAGATGCTAGATGCTAGATGCTAGATGCTAGATGCTAGATGCTAGATGCTAG
>NZ_JBFSPI010000079.1:0-7418 GCF_041464685.1 Vibrio sp. 10N.237.312.B06 | reverse complement strand
TGCTAGATGCTAGATGCTAGATGCTAGATGCTAGATGCTAGATGCTAGATGCTAGATGCTAGATGCTAGATGCTAGATGCTAGATGCTAGATGCTAGATGCTAGATGCTAGATGCTAGATGCTAGATGCTAGATGCTAGATGCTAGATGCTAGATGCTAGGTTGGTGTTGTTGGAGTGGTAAAAAGTTCAGGCGATAAAAAACGGAGCCTTGAGGGCTCCGCTTCTTATCGTATTCGGTAATTAAAAATTAACGAGCACGGAAGACGATGCGGCCTTTAGAAAGGTCGTATGGAGTCATCTCAACAGTTACTTTATCACCAGTAAGAATACGGATGTAGTTCTTACGCATTTTACCAGAGATGTGTGCTGTCACTACGTGACCGTTTTCAAGCTCAACACGGAACATTGTGTTTGGTAGAGTATCAAGGACAGTGCCTTGCATCTCGATTACGTCTTCTTTAGCCATCTAATCCTCTTTCGAAATTTGGCGGTTTTCAACGGCTTGATTGTGCCGTTAAAATCAAAATATGTAAAGTTGTCGCGTATTCTACCCTCGCCACCGCTGATTTACTAGCCTTTGATGACGTTGAAATCGTACTTTATAGTTCATCGCAGGGCATTCATCGATTTGATAACCCAAATATAACCATTGTTTTTGTTCTTTCTGGGCATGTTGGATCTGGAATAGAACGCCAAGAGTTCCCATGGAAATGTCGATATCAGGGTCGAAGAAGGTATAAAACGCGCTCGTACAGTGAGACATGATGTCTGTAACGGCAATGCCGACTAACTGCCCCTCATCATAGATGTGCATGAACTTTGTAGCAAGCCATTCATTTTTAGAGAAATGCAGAAACTCTTCTTTCTTCGGTGGATACATGGTTCCTGAACGGTGGCGAGCGGTTATATAGCGGCTATACAAGTCAAACCAGTTGTCATCCATTTCATCTTTCAGCTCCCAACGCAGCGCTTTGGCCTTGTTGAGTATTCGTCGTTGGCTCTTGGAAAACTTGACCTCGGGAATTGACAGTCGAATCGCTTGGCACGATGAGCAATTATCGCAATGTGGTTTATAAATGGTTGTTCCACTGCGGCGAAATCCATTCGCAAGTAGAACTTCATAGTTATCTGCGGTGTGCATGTGTTCATCAAGCGTGACTGCCACTCTTTCTTCGAGATGGGGTAAGTAACTGCAAGCGTGATTGTCTGTTAATCCAATTCTGATTTGTTGTAAATCTGGATTCATTAAGGCATTTCCTTTAGCCATTGTTTTTTAAAACATGCATCGTTAACGGACGTTTCTTTGAGTAATCGAAGAGAACTCAGGAATTCATCCCTATCAACCTCGATAGCGCCCAAGGATTCCAAGTGTGGGTTCATGACTTGGCAATCAATGAGTTGTCCGCCGAATTGTGTAAAGTGCTCACAAAAGTACCATAGCGCAATTTTAGAGGCATTAGTCTTCATGCTGAACATCGATTCACCGCAAAAGACTTGGCCTCTTTGTAACCCATAAAGCCCGCCAATCAGCTCGTCATCTTGCCAAACCTCAACTGAGTGGCAGAACCCTAATGAAGCGAGTTCACGGTAGGCTGCTTGCATGTCATTGTTTAACCAAGTTTCCTCTTCCGGTCTCAGTGAAGAGCAATAACCAATTACTCTGTCCGTCGCTTGGTTGATGCTGACTCGGTAATTGTGCTTTCTTTGAAACTTTTTAAGACTTTTTGACGGTTCGAATGTCTTAGGATTAAATACCGCTCGCGGTGCAGGGCTCCACCAAAGTATAGGCTCACCTGGGCCATACCATGGAAATATACCTTGGCTATAAGCGTTCAGAATTCGTATGGGTGACAAATCACCACCGAACGCGAGTAGACCGTTGGGTTCATCAAGCGCGTCGAAGGGCGAAGGAAACTCTATACTAGTAGTATCAAGTTCGGTTAGGTATATAGTCATAAGTACCGCATTACAGATTAATCACTGACCAAGAGGTCTTTAGGAGTTTTACCATGAAGAAGTTGCTTTGGATTTTACTTGTTTTGCCCATGTTGGCAAATGCAGCTTACAACAGAAACCAAGCCAGACCAGTGAATGAGGTCGTTTACGGTGAGGTTGATACGGTCAGGTACATTACCCAACAGGAGATCGTAGAGTCGAAAGCGAATGGTTGGGAAACCTTGTTGGGTGCGGCAATTGGTGGTTTGGTTGGTAATCAGTTTGGTGGCGGCACAGGTAAAGAAGTCGCAACGGCGGTTGGTGTTGTAGCGGGGGCGGGGATCGCTCGTAATCGCGGCAATACGCAATATCGGGTGGAATATAAACTCGTTGAATTATTGGTTAAAACCAAGGATGATAATCTGGTTAACATCATTCAAGACGTTGACAATTCGATGTTGTTCAATAGAGGTGATGATGTGCGGATTCTCTATTTTTCAGATGGCGTTCGAGTTGATCTAGCGTACTAGTATGTAAATGTGTTTGGTTGGCTAATTAATCGCCTTTATCGAGGGGATTAGCTCTGGAGTTCGTTGGAAAAGTTCGTTAGTCTGCAAGTACGAAGAATTATTCATCACCCGAAAATAAATACGCGCCAGTGACTTCGGGTGGTACAAGGACTATAAGAACTAATGGAAAGCCTTACGTTACAACCAATTCAGAAAGTGAGCGGGGAAGTTAACCTACCTGGCTCAAAAAGTGTTTCTAATCGTGCGCTTCTTTTGGCTGCACTTTCAACGGGAACAACTCGCCTAACAAACTTACTAGACAGTGATGACATTCGTCATATGTTGAATGCATTAACACAGTTAGGTGTTGATTATCAGTTGTCTGCAGACAAAACAGTTTGTGAAGTGACAGGTGTTGGTGGTGCATTTTCAAGTGACAAAGCCCTAGAGCTTTTCTTAGGTAACGCGGGTACAGCAATGCGTCCATTGGCTGCTGCACTTTGTTTAGGTCGCGGTGAATACGTTCTTACTGGTGAACCACGTATGAAAGAGCGTCCAATTGGTCACTTAGTGACTGCACTGAGAGAAGCCGGTGCCGACGTTGAATACTTAGAAAGCGAAAACTATCCACCATTGAAGATCACAGGTACCGGTCTGAAGAGTGGTACGGTTTCTATCGACGGTTCTATCTCTAGTCAATTCTTGACGGCATTTTTGATGGCTGCACCTTTAGCTGAAGGCGAAGTGACCATTAAAATTGATGGCGAATTGGTTTCTAAGCCTTACATCGATATTACGCTGCATATCATGAAGCAATTTGGTGTGGATGTTATCAACAATGACTACCAAGAATTTGTGATTCCAACTGGGCAATCTTACATAGCACCCGGTGATTTCTTGGTTGAAGGTGATGCATCATCTGCGTCATATTTCCTTGCAGCCGCTGCTATCAAAGGTGGCGAGATTAAAGTGACAGGTATTGGCAAAAACAGTATCCAAGGTGATATCCAATTCGCTGATGCACTTGAGAAAATGGGTGCTGAAATTGAATGGGGTGATGACTACGTTATCTCTCGTTGTGGTGAGCTAAAAGGCATTGATATGGACTATAACCATATTCCAGATGCGGCGATGACAATTGCGACAACGGCTCTGTTTGCTAAAGGAACAACCGCAATCCGCAATGTTTACAACTGGCGTGTGAAAGAGACGGATCGCTTAGCGGCAATGGCAACAGAACTACGTAAAGTGGGCGCTGAGGTGGAAGAGGGTGAAGACTACATCATTGTTAACCCTGTGGCTGAACTGACGCACGCGGCGATTGATACTTACGATGATCACCGCATGGCGATGTGTTTCTCGTTGGTTGCTTTGAGTGACACCCCGGTGACGATCAATGATCCAGGTTGTACATCAAAGACATTCCCTGACTACTTCGATAAGCTGAAAATGCTGAGTCTATAAAAATACTAAGTCTATAAAAATGATAAGTATATAAAGGTCCAGGAACAAAAAAGCTTGCCTAGATGGCAAGCTTTTTAATTATTGCTGAATTGTAAATTCTTTCGAAAGGTGATGTGCCAAGTACTTAAACATGTTAAATACCGCGGTTGTATTTTCTGTCGGCATTCTATTGTTGTCTAAGAAGTATTCACCTTTGAAAATGAGTACATCGTCTTTTTCTACTACGCTGTTTGCGCGCATGCCTTCAATGTAGTCATCATGTGATTGGATAATTTGGTTTGCGATAAGCAGTAAATCAAATTCTGCTATTACTTTCTTTGTCATGAGTTTATCTCTGATAACTGAATATAACGTTGAGTTTATGGTGTCGAACTAGAAATTCAATGATTTCACAACCGATTAAGAGAGTCTTTTCAAACATCCACAATTTATTTTGTGATTTATGACAAAAATAATTGAATGGGGCTCGCGTTAGATTCGCCGACAAGCTTAGTATGAGCGCGTTTAGACGTAATGCCTGATGAATAGGCTCTTGCAAGTATTCTTAGTGAGTACTTTATAGCTTCTTTATATTGTGACTCTTTTCTCTATGAGTCGTCGAATTGTCGAGCGATCAGATCCAATTTTGAAAAAAGCGGTTGATCTTCTAGTAATCTCGCACAATAGTAAAAAAAGAAGCAATGAATTTAGAATATCATGCGTAAAAGCCCACAAGTAAAATTGTTGGTGTTGAAGCATCGTGATTAAGGACGTTAGAGTCAATATGGGTAAATCGCTCGTTATAGTGGAGTCGCCAGCCAAGGCTAAAACTATCAATAAATATCTTGGCAAAGACTTTGTCGTTAAGTCGAGTGTAGGTCACGTTCGTGATTTACCAACGGCGGGTCAAAGTACAGGTCAAAAGGCTGCTGCAGTTTCAACCAAGGGTATGAGCCCAGAAGATAAAGCTCGTATCAAGAAAGAAAAAGATCGCAAAGCGCTTATTAAAAAGATGGGTATCAACCCTTATCAAGAGTGGGAAGCGAATTACCAAATCTTACCGGGCAAAGAAAAAGTCGTTGCTGAATTGCAAAAACTGGCTGAGAACGCAGACCATGTTTATCTCGCAACCGATTTGGACCGCGAAGGAGAAGCTATCGCATGGCACCTTCGTGAGATCATCGGTGGTGATGAAACGCGATACAAACGAGTGGTTTTTAACGAAATCACTAAAAATGCTATTCAGCAAGCTTTCGAAACTCCAGGCGAGCTAAATATCGACGGCGTAAACGCACAACAAGCACGACGTTTTATGGACCGTGTTGTTGGCTTTATGGTGTCACCACTGCTTTGGAAAAAAGTAGCACGAGGCCTATCCGCTGGCCGTGTTCAATCTGTAGCTGTAAAACTACTGGTTGAACGTGAGCGCGAGATCAACGCTTTTATCCCTGAAGAGTTCTGGGATGTGCATGCTGATACCAAAACGGCAGAGAAAACAGATTTCAGACTGCAAGTCGCTCAAAAAGACGGTGTTGCGTTTAAACCTGATAATGAAGCGCAAACACAAGCTGCAGTAAGCGTTTTAGAAAAAGCGCAATACGAAGTCTGTAAACGTGAAGACCGCCCAACTAAGAGTAAGCCGTCTGCACCTTACATCACGTCGACTCTGCAACAAGCGGCGAGCACACGTCTTGGTTACGGCGTAAAGAAAACCATGATGTTGGCTCAACGTTTGTATGAAGCGGGTTACATCACTTATATGCGTACTGACTCAACTAACTTGAGTTCAGAAGCTGTAGAAGCCGCTCGTGAATATATTGGTTCTGAGTTTGGCGCACAATACCTTCCACCGAAGGCGCTTGTATACGGCAGCAAAGAGGGCGCACAAGAGGCTCACGAAGCGATTCGTCCTTCAAGTGTCGATGTTAAGTCTGAAGACCTAAACGGAGTAGACGCAGACGCACACAAGCTTTATTCGCTGATTTGGAATCAATTTGTTGCATGTCAAATGACACCTGCGCAGTACGATTCAACGACGGTAAGCGTTAAAGCTGATGAGTACACATTAAAAGCGAAAGGTCGTATTCTTAAATTTGATGGTTGGACTCGCGTTCAACGTCCAATGGGTAAAAATGAAGATACGATTCTTCCTGCTGTACAGGTTGGTGAAAAGCTAGACCTAATCGCATTAGACCCTAAACAGCATTTCACTAAGCCGCCAGCCCGTTTTACTGAAGCGGCGCTAGTTAAAGAGCTTGAGAAGCGTGGTATTGGTCGTCCTTCAACGTATGCATCAATCATCTCTACGATTCAAGACCGTGGTTATGTAAAAGTTGAACAGCGTCGTTTCTATGCTGAGAAGATGGGTGAAATTGTTACTGACCGTCTAGATGGCAGTTTCAATGATCTAATGAACTATGACTTTACGGCTCGTATGGAGCAGAAGTTAGACCAAATTGCAGAAGGCGAAGCAAGCTGGAAAGGCGTGCTAGATAACTTCTTCGAAGACTTTACAGGCGATTTGGAAAAAGCCGATTTAGATGAAGACGCTGGTGGCATGAAGCCAAATCATATCGTTGAAACCGATATTGAGTGTCCAACTTGTAGCCGTAAAATGGGTATTCGTACAGCTTCGACTGGCGTATTCCTAGGTTGTTCTGGTTATGCACTTCCACCAAAAGAGCGCTGTAAGACAACCATTAACCTTGGTGATGAAGACGGTATTATCAACGTTCTTGAAGAAGACGTTGAAACCGCAGCACTTCGAGCGAAAAAGCGTTGTCCGATTTGTGAAACGGCAATGGATGCTTATCTGATCGATGATAAGCGTAAAATGCACGTGTGTGGTAACAACCCTAACTGTGAAGGTTATGTGGTTGAACACGGCGAATTCAAAGTGAAAGGCTATGATGGTCCGCTTGTTGAGTGTGACAAATGTAGTTCTGACATGGTTTTGAAGAATGGTCGTTTCGGTAAATACATGGACTGTACGAGTGAAGATTGTAATAACACTCGTAAGATTCTGAAGAATGGCGAAGTAGCGCCACCTAAAGAAGACCCAGTGCATTTCCCTGAACTCCCATGTGAAAATTCAGATGCATACTTCGTACTTCGTGATGGGGCTTCTGGTCTGTTTATGGCCGCGAGTAATTTCCCTAAATCACGTGAAACACGTGCACCATTAGTGGAAGAGCTGGTTCGTTTTAAAGACCGTATTTCACCTAAATTCCAGTATCTAGCATCAGCACCGGTTGCTGATCCTGATGGCAAGCCGACAGTGGTTCGCTTTAGTCGTAAGACAAAAGAAAACTACGTTCGTACCGAAGTGGACGGTAAACCTTCAGGTTGGACCGCTTTGTACATCGACGGTAAGTGGGAAGTTACGGATAAACGTAAAAAGCCTAAAGAGAAGTAACTGAATGTGTGACCCGATCTGATATGGGTTGACATTTTATTGATGAAAAAAGCAGCCATTAGGCCAACACCTATCATTTAAGGTGTTTAGATCGCACAGTGTAGCGAGTCTTACT
>NZ_JBFSPI010000078.1:0-24407 GCF_041464685.1 Vibrio sp. 10N.237.312.B06 | reverse complement strand
TTCTACAATCAAAAATTCTAACGAAGTTATCGAGTTTTTTAACAAGCTAGGGTGAACAGTTATTTACTACGATTGGTATAAAGTAACGGTAATCTATTTACGACTCGAGTAGTACCGTCGCCACCGCATAATGGCGCTCATCTGAGATAGTCAGATGAATCGACTTTGTACCACTCGCTTCTGCGATTTCACGCGCCTTTTTATGTAGGCTTAGAACTGGCTTGCCATGCTCATCGTTTGAAATCTCGAAATCGTGGAAGGTCACACCAAGAGCGATGCCTGTGCCTAATGCCTTAGACGCCGCCTCTTTTGCAGCAAAACGCTTTGCAAGGTAACGCCCTTTTTGCTTAAGTTGCTGGAATACTTCAAATTCAGAATCGGTCAAAATACGCTGAGCGAAAGCCTCACCACTTCGTGATAATGCCTTTTCAACACGTTCAATTTCTGCGATATCTGTACCTAATCCAACAACAGCCATGTTTACCCTACTACCAACTTCTATCTATTAACTTTTCGATTCTACTGATTAACCGCTTAACGCTTACAACTAAACGAATGCCGAGTTAAAGAACTAAGCGTTGTTGCGCGCTGTTTCCATCACGGCTTTCATGTCTGCAACGGCTTTATTCAAACCATCAAAGACTGCGCGGCCCATGATCGAGTGACCGATGTTCAACTCGTAAATCTCAGGAAGTGCCGCAATTGGCGCTACGTTATGGTAAGTCAGACCGTGACCCGCATTCACTGTAATACCAAGGTCGTCTGCGTAGCTTGCACCTGCAGCAATCTTTTTAAGCTCGTCTTGTTGGTCTTCTTCAGTTTTAGCATCAGCATAGTGGCCAGTGTGCAGTTCAATGAACGGTGCGCCACACGCTTTCGCAGCATCGATTTGCTCACGATCGGCATCGATAAACAGAGATACTTTGATACCAGCAGCCGACAATTTTTCGGTCGCCGCTTTGATCTTTTCAAGTTGACCAACCACGTCCAAGCCGCCTTCCGTTGTCAACTCTTCACGCTTTTCTGGAACCAGACAAACGAACTCAGGATTAGTATCGAGTGCAATTTGAACCATCTCGTCCGTTACAGCCATCTCTAAGTTCATACGAGTCTGGATTGTCTCAGCAAGAATACGTACATCACGATCAACAATATGACGGCGATCTTCACGCAAGTGAATCGTAATGCCGTCAGCACCCGCACGTTCAGCAATTTCAGCTGCGTGTACTGGGTCTGGATATTTAGTACCACGTGCATTACGTAGAGTTGCAATATGGTCGATATTAACGCCTAAAAGGATTGAGCTCATTTTCCAATACTCCGTGCTCTAGAGAGGGCTATTGTTGGCATAAATAGCTCTCTACTTTTTAATGGTTTGCCGCCAAGATACGGCTTTAAGGCTATGCGTGTAAAGCGTTTTGCCGCTTTTAACTGCTCTTTAGTGATAAACCTACGCTCACTGATTGCGATAAGTTCATCGCCCATAAAAGTCAGGTTATCTCGACGCACCGAAGCGATGAAGCCTTTCTGCTCTCGATAGCGATAAGTCATGCTCGGATCAATCGCTTCGCCAGTGCCCGCGCAGTGTAAAAAGTCGACGCCATATCCCATAGCGGAAAGTAGAGCCAATTCAAAACGACGCAGCGCTGGCTCAGGGTTCTCATTATGAGCGAGTTCTGTTAAGGCATGAAGATAGTCATGAAAAAATGCGGGCATGGCCACTTCGGCCATCAACACTCGCCCAACTAATTCATTAACGTACATTGCTGAATACAGATTAATGCCGGCAAGAGGAAGCCCCAAGCTGATCGGTTCAGCTTGGCGCAACGTTTTCATTGAACCATTGCCAGACCACTTAAGCAGTAGCGGCGTAAAAGGTTGCAATGCACCTTTCAAATTAGAACGCTTACTCCGCGCACCTTTAGACATCAACGTCACCCGACCGTACTCTTCGCTGAAGACGTCCAGAATCAGGCTCGACTCACTGTATGGTCGACGGTGCAACACAAAGCATCGCTGTAATCCTTCGCTCAATCACTTACCCTTCTTACAGATACAAAAAGAGAGAGTTCGCACTCTCTCTTGTATTTATATTCAATTCAACTTTCTTAATATCAGAAAGTGACGTTCAATATATTATAGATCGTCGATGTAGCCTAACGAGCGAAGTGCACGCTCATCGTCAGCCCAACCAGACTTAACTTTAACCCAAGTCTCTAGGTAAACCTTACGACCGAACAGTTCTTCCATGTCGATACGAGCTTCACGGCCAATCGTTTTGATCTTCTCGCCCGCTTTACCAATCACCATCTTCTTCTGACCAGTACGTTCAACAAGAATCAAAGCATTGATGTGGAAACCATCGTTATCTGGGTTGTAATCAAAACGCTCGATTTCAACCGTTACTGAATAAGGTAGCTCTTCGCCTGTGAATCGCATCAGTTTTTCACGGATGATTTCAGAGGCCATAAAGCGCTGTGAGCGATCCGTTACGTACTCTTCTGGGAAGTGGTGCGTCGCTTTGGGTAAAGAATTACGAACGTGCTTACGCAGTACATCGATATTCTTACCTTGCTTCGCCGAGATTGGCACAACATCAAGGAAGTCCATCTTCTTAGACACTTCCATCATGTGTTGCATCACGTCTGTACGGTCTTGAACGTTGTCTACTTTGTTAATGCAAAGGACAACTGGGAAATCTGTTTTTCTCAGCTTGTTCAGTACCATCTCATCGTCGTCAGTCCAGTGAGTACCGTCAACAAGGAAAAATACTAGGTTCACATCGCTCAGTGAGCTGTTCGCCGCACGGTTCATCAAACGGTTGATTGCACGCTTTTCTTCGATGTGAAGTCCAGGAGTATCAACGTAGATCGCTTGGTAATCACCTTCAGTTTCTACACCCATAATACGGTGGCGTGTTGTCTGAGGTTTACGTGATGTAATCGAGATTTTCTGACCCAAAATATGGTTCAGAAGCGTCGATTTACCTACGTTTGGTCGACCCACGATAGCGATGAAGCCACAGTGTTGGTTTTCCGGTAGGCCCGTTTTTTTGCTATCAGATGAAAAGAATGCATCGATATCGAAATCTTGATTGTTATCAGACATTGCTTAGTTGCTCTAATGCTGTTTCAGCAGCCGCTTGTTCTGCCTTGCGGCGGCTAGTGCCTTTACCGATAACAGGTTTATCCACACCTGCCACTTCACACTCAACCGTAAACTCTTGGTTGTGTGCTTCACCTTTAATATTAGTCACTGTGTAGACAGGTAGGGGATTTCTTCGACCTTGTAAAAACTCTTGTAAGCGAGTTTTTGGATCTTTTTGAGATACACCAGGCTGAATAGACTCTAGGCGAGATTGGTACCAGCTTAAAATAATACGGCGAACAACCTCGGTATCACTATCTAAATAGACAGCGCCGATGATCGCTTCAACCGCATCCGCTAGAATAGAATCACGACGGAAACCGCCACTCTTCAACTCACCTGGACCTAATTTTAAGTAATCTCCTAGTTCGAATTCACGACCTAGTTCTGCCAATGTATGACCACGTACTAATGTTGCGCGCATGCGGCTCATATCACCTTCGTTTACCTTAGGGAAACGGTGGTAAAGATCATCAGCGATAACAAAACTTAAAATTGAATCGCCCAGAAACTCAAGACGTTCGTTGTGTTTACCTGCGGCACTGCGGTGAGTCAGCGCCAAATGGATAAGATCGGCATCATTAAACTGATAGCCAATCTTTCTCTCTAGTTTATCAATTGGAGAATTCATGCTCTCTCGATGTGTTATGTGATCGATTAGTGAATCCCACCGATGCGATTAAAACGCACACCAGTAGGAATCCATGTTGGAAGTACACTGTCTGAACCGCGTTCGAATTCGAAGCTGATCCAAATAGCAACGGCCTTACCAACAAGGTTTGCTTCAGGGACAAAGCCCCAGTAACGGCTGTCAGCACTGTTGTCACGGTTATCACCCATAACAAAGTATTGGCCTTCTGGAACGATCCACTCGTTAACACCATTGCGAGGTTGATATGCTTGCACACGATCACGGCGTAATGGGTTAACTAAGATTTGGTGCTCCACGTCACCCAGTTGTTCATTCAACTGAATTAGAGGCACACCATCTTGAATAAATTGGCTTTCTTCAACGTTACTCAACTTCACTGGTTTACAGCTACTGCCACCCTTCGCTTGAATACAGATTTCTTTATTGCTGCTGTAGCGAATGGTATCACCCGGCATACCAATAACACGCTTGATGTAGTCGATATTCGGCTGAGGTGGGTATTTGAATACGATTGAATCACCACGTTCTGGTTTGCCTGTTTCTACCAATTGAGTGCGCCATACAGGATCTTTTAGACCATAAGCGTACTTTTCTACCAAGATGAAATCACCAACCAATAGTGTTGGCATCATCGAGCCAGATGGAATTTGAAACGGTTCATAAATAAATGAACGCAAAACCAAAACAAATGCAATTACAGGGAAAATGGACACACTGTTCTCAACCCACCAAGGCTGAGCCGTAACTTTTGCGCTGGTTGCAGCGTCTAGGCCATTCGACTGTGCTTCAACGTCAGCCAGTTTTTGTTGGCGCTTCTTCGCCCACACAAACTTTTCCAACGCCCATACAATGCCAGTCACTAGAGTTACGATCACTAAGATAAGCGAAAATGTATTAGCCATTGATATCCCTTAAATTTCATTTCTTTAAAAATAACGAAAGTGAAAGAGCATAACTCTTTCACTCTGCTTAATATTTCTAATTTGTATCAATCATGCTGACTAAATGCTGGGAAGATTACGCAGGAAAAATCGTTTAGTTCGAGGCGAAAAGTGCAGTGACTAGTGGGCCTAATTGCAATCTTTGCAACAAAGAAATAAACGATTTTAACCAGTAATGTTCAGCAGATAGTTAGTGCGATTGATACCTAGTCTTTGCCAACATGAAGGATTGCTAAGAATGCTTCTTGAGGCAGTTCAACGTTACCGATCTGCTTCATACGCTTCTTACCTTCTTTTTGTTTCTTAAGAAGTTTCTTCTTACGACTGATATCACCACCGTAACATTTTGCAATTACGTTCTTACGCAGTTGTTTCACTGTAGAACGAGCAATAATGTGGTTACCAATCGCGGCTTGAATCGCGATATCAAACATCTGACGAGGGATGAATTCTTTCATCTTCTCAACCAGTAGACGACCACGAGACTGGGCAATGTCTTTGTGTGTAATGATCGCCAGTGCATCAACCGTTTCACCATTCAACAATACATCTACGCGTACCATGTTTGATGCTTCGTAACGTTGGAAGTTGTAATCCAATGATGCGTACCCGCGAGACGTTGACTTCAAACGGTCGAAGAAGTCTAGAACCACCTCTGCCATAGGAAGATCGTACGTCACAGCAACTTGGTTACCGTGATAAACCATGTCGACTTGCACGCCACGCTTCTCAACACACAGTGTGATCACGTTGCCTAGGTAATCCGAAGGTACCAGAATATTACAGCGAGCAATCGGTTCACGAATTTCTTCTAAGTCATTAATAGCAGGCAGTTTAGCCGGGCTATCAACATAGAGAATTGTGCCATCCGTTTTTACAACTTCGTACACTACGGTTGGTGCCGTTGTGATTAGGTCTAGGTCGTATTCACGCTCTAAACGCTCTTGGATGATCTCCATGTGAAGCATTCCTAAGAAGCCACAACGGAAACCAAAGCCAAGTGCTGCTGAACTTTCTGGTTCGTAAAATAGTGATGCATCGTTCAGGCTTAGTTTGCCTAGTGCGTCACGGAAGTTTTCGTAGTCATCAGACGATACTGGGAATAGACCTGCGTATACCTGAGGCTTCACTTTTTGGAAACCAGGTAGACGTTCTGTGCTGCCGCCTTTTGCAAGCGTCAATGTATCACCAACAGGTGCGCCAAGGATGTCTTTAATACCACAAACAACCCAGCCAACTTCGCCAGTATTTAGCTCAGTTGTGTCGATTTGCTTAGGTGTGAAGATACCTAGACGGTCAACACCCCAAACTTGGTCTGTCGACATTACTTTAATCTTGTCGTTCTTCTTCAGCTTACCGTTCTTGATACGAACCAAAGAAACAACGCCTAAGTAGTTATCGAACCAAGAGTCAATGATCAGAGCTTGTAGTGGCGCTTCTGGATCACCTTCCGGTGGCGGGATAGCCGTTACGATGTTTTCAAGAACGTCATCAACACCGATACCGGTTTTTGCAGAACAACGCGTCGCTTCCATCGCATCGATACCAACGATCTCTTCGATTTCTTCAGCAACTCGTTCAGGTTCAGCAGCAGGTAAGTCAATCTTGTTCAAGATTGGCACTACTTCCAGTTCCATTTCGATCGCGGTGTAACAGTTTGCTAGAGTTTGAGCTTCAACACCTTGGCCGGCATCTACTACAAGAAGCGCGCCTTCACAAGCGGCTAGAGAGCGAGATACTTCGTAAGAGAAGTCTACGTGTCCAGGGGTATCGATAAAGTTAAGTTGGTAAGTTTCACCATCTTTAGCTTTGTAATCTAAAGTCACACTCTGCGCTTTAATTGTAATACCACGCTCGCGTTCTATATCCATAGAATCGAGGACTTGAGCTGCCATCTCACGTTCACTTAACCCTCCACAAACTTGGATTAAGCGGTCAGAAAGGGTCGACTTACCGTGGTCGATGTGGGCGATAATCGAAAAATTACGAATGTGCTTCATAGGCTTGGTGTGACTAAACTCTTTGAATAGGGATAATAAGAAAGCCGCAACGCGTCCAATCTACAGTCAGCATTGGTGGCGGCATTTCAATCAAGTTGGCAGATTCTACCCAATTTAAGGGCAATAAGCATCATAAATTAGATGAGAGACTTGCCTAGGATTCTAATCAAGACAACTTCTTGCTTGGATTTATCTTCCATTGGTTTGGCTAAGCGCTTCGCCAAACCAATACCACCAGCAGTAAACAGCGCTGCAGTTAAGATAACAATGCCCTCGCCCCCTTGAAGTAAGGGTTGTAACAAGAGTTGTCCAAAACCAGCACCAACCATCAACATGAAAAGCGGGATAAGATAAACAATAGCCGCAGACTGAAGTAGGCTTTTTTCTGGAAAGCCAATTTCTACGATCTGGCCTGCTTTGACTAGGCTTTGGGTTTTAAGCTGCCAAAACAAGGATTTATTGCCAACAGCCTTGGTCACAATACCCGTTCCGCAGCTTTTTCGAGATGAGCAGCTGCTGCAACTGGTTTGTTGTTCGCAACTCAGTTGAACAAAATATTGCTTACCTTTTTGTTCGACTGAGCTAACGGTTGCCAACGCAGTCATCATTGCGCTGGTGCCGGTTTATTGAACGTGACGGATTGAGCGATACGCTTGGCCGTTGCTGGCGGAATATCACCAACCACAGAGATTTCTTTGTCGCCAATCACTAAGCTGTGCAAGGTTCTTCGCCCTTGGCGTACCAGCTGTCCTTTCAATGAATGTTCGTCTTTATCGGCGATATAAACCGAAAAGCTAAATAATCCATCACTGAAAAGCTGGCTTTCAACCATTTTCTCGGTCGCAGCCATTTGGTAACGGCTGAGTTCTTTCGATTTAAATCCTTCTGGCACCCACGAGGCTTGCCAGTCGGTCTCACTCACCAAGCCTTCTGGCAATGACAAAACCTTCGGCAATTTAGCTTGATTCAAGCCGCCCATTGCTTCTGCAATTTTATCGTTCACGACATAAGAGATAGTGCGGTACTGCTCAAGCACTTCGCCATCACGATCCAAAAGATCGGCACGCAAAGGAAGGTTGGTTTTCTCGTCGACCCAAACCACATAAGAGTATCGAAGGCCGTCTTTCGGCACTACGCGTAATACTTGCGTGGTACTGCCCGCCTCACGAGAACGCCCAACTTTTACAAAATCGTAGTATTGGTTGAGAGAATCGATATCTCGATTAATCATCGGTATGACAGGTGCAACCATGCTGCCAGACTGAATAGTAAATGGCTCTGTACCCGGTTCGATGTAGCTAACTTCATTGCCACGTCGAATAACCTCACGAACAGGGCCGCTTAGATAAACAAGGTGTGCAAGTTGTTGGTCGTCGTTAACTGCATGACGATAAAGCAGAGGTTCAATACTGCTCTTCTTTATCAATATGTAGGAGAGTTCGTAATTTAGATGCTGACTGGCCTCGTTCATTTGATGTAACAAGGCCTTTGCAGTGGTTTCCTCTGCAAAGGCTGTTGGAGACATCAAGCTGAACAGTGTCAGTGCACTGACCAGGATTTTCTTCATTCAATATCCGATTCTAGGTGTGCATCTTCCATTGGCGATGCATCACTGTTTAATCTTAGTTGTAGCTCATAATCTTCTAACAATGCATGAACGCGTTTGCGTTGCTCTTGCATGTTAGCTTCAGATGCAGGTCTCTCAACAGAGTCACGCGTTAAGCTTACTGGTTCCGCAGAACCTGCAAATGGAATCGTCTGGAGTACAGGCAACTGCTCTGGAGCTGCGGGATCGCTGCCGCCGTATTGCTGAACACCTAATACAACTGCTAATGAAACACACGCTGCCACGGCAACTTGTCCAAACTGTTGTAACCACGCAGGAAGCTGACGCTTCGCTTGCTGAGGTTTAGGCTGCTCTTCTATCGGAGCAACAATAGGTTCAACATTCACTTGGTGCAGGTTCGACATTGAACCATGTGCAGGCTCATCATCAAGCGCTGCCGCTACACTGTTAGCAATGTTCCACTCTGGAGTTTCTGGCGCATCCCCACGCATAACATCACCAATTAAATGGTAACTCTGCCAGGTATCCATGCTTTCTTGATCAGATTCGAGATCTACTATGAGAGCTTTATCGATCGTTTCACCATCCATGAGTGCCGAAAGCTTTTCTTTATCAGCCATTATTTTCACCATAATTATTACAAGTTCTAGCGTTGTAAAAGAGGTTTAATTTTCTTTTCTACCGCTTCACGAGCTCGGAAAATACGCGAACGTACGGTTCCTACAGGGCAATCCATTACTTCTGCAATCTCTTCGTAGCTCAAACCTTCGAGCTCACGCAACGTCATTGCAGTTTTTAAGTCTTCGGGTAGCGCTTCAATCGCTCCAAAAACAACTTGTTTCAATTCGTTTGACAGCGTTAAGTTCTCAGGGTTCGATATTTCTTTTAACGCGCTGCCTGTTTCGTAATATTCTGCATCTTCTGCATCGACATCTGTTGCTGGCGGCCTGCGGCTCTGGGCAACAATATGATTTTTAGCGGTGTTCACGGCAATTCGGTACAACCATGTATAGAAAGCACTCTCACCACGAAAGTTAGGTATCGCGCGGTAAGCTTTAATAAAAGCTTCTTGTGCTACATCAGGTACATCACCGGAATTATTCACGTATCGAGAGATAAGATTACAAACTTTGTTTTGATACTTAACCACTAATAAGTTAAATGCCTGCTTATCTCCACTCTGAACTCGCTCAATCAACACTTGATCGGTTAGCTGCTCGTTCATTCGAGCGGGTACTCCTATTGTTATAACCCTTACCTTCACAGATATGGGTACTAATTATGCGAAATGTAGTATTGACACCACCGTCTACAAGAGCACTATTGTGACTAAGCCAAATACCGAAAGTTCCAACTTTCCTAAAATTATTTGCCATTATTGTTTCACAATGTGATGTAATAAAAATAGTTATCCCTATCAATTTGGGGAAACTTGAGCAAAAGCAATGGTATTGAGCAATTAAATATTTCTAGATAGCTGTCTATATATTGATTTTGTGTCGTGTTTTAGGATGACTAGGGAAAGATTATAACAGTCTTACCCAAACTCCTAAAACAAGACGAAGTCAATTGAGCATGGACAACTCGACAATAGCCCGGGATTTAATAAGTTTTATGAACGCAAACCGTGAACATCAGTGTGATGTATTAGTGGTAGGAAGTGGTGCGGCAGGCTTGTCATTAGCCTTACGCGTAGCAGAACATGCAAAAGTAATTGTATTAAGCAAAGGACCACGCAGCGAAGGATCGACGTATTACGCACAAGGTGGTATTGCGGCGGTGTTCGATGAATCGGACAGTATTGAGTCTCATGTAGAAGATACTCAAATTGCTGGGGCTGGGTTATGCGAAGAAGATACAGTTCAATTCATTGCTGAAAATGCTAAAGAGTGTGTGCAATGGCTGATTGATGGTGGTGTTCCATTTGATAAAGATGAGAACAGCACAGAAGGCCAACCAAAATATCACCTCACTCGTGAGGGCGGCCACAGTCACCGCAGAATTCTGCACGCTGCCGATGCAACTGGCATGGCGATGCAAACCTCACTGCAAGATAACGTCAAGAATCACCCAAATATCGAGATCTTCGAGCGTCACAATGCGCTGGATTTAATCACTGAAGATAAGATAGGTGGTTCGAAAGACAAGGTTATCGGTGCCTATATTTGGAACCGTAACCAAGAACACGTTGAAACCGTGCGCGCTAAATTTGTTGTATTAGCAACAGGCGGCGCTTCAAAAGTTTACCAATACACCTCTAACCCAGATGTCTCTTCAGGTGATGGTATTGCTATCGCTTGGCGTGCGGGTTGTCGTGTGGCAAACCTTGAGTTCAACCAGTTCCACCCGACTTGCTTATTCCACCCAGAAGCGCGTAACTTCCTACTAACGGAAGCATTGCGTGGTGAAGGTGCCTATTTGCGTCGCCCAGATGGCTCTCGCTTTATGAAGGACTTCGATGAGCGCGGTGAATTGGCTCCACGTGATGTGGTTGCTCGTGCGATTGACTTTGAAATGAAGCGCTTAGGTGCTGACTGCATGTATGTTGATATCAGCCACAAACCTGAAGAATTCATCACGACGCATTTCCCAATGATCCATACTCGCTTGATGGATTTGGGGATTGATATGACCAAAGAACCGATTCCAATCGTACCGGCAGCTCACTACACTTGTGGTGGTGTCATGGTCAATAAGCAAGGTCAAACTGACCTCACTAACCTATATGCGATTGGCGAAGTGAGTTATACCGGCTTGCACGGTGCAAACCGTATGGCTTCAAATTCACTGCTTGAGTGTGTGGTATACGCGTGGGCAGCCGCCAAAGATATCGTTGAAAACATCGACCAATCTCAACTGTGCGCTGAACTTCCGGCATGGGATGAAAGCCAAGTCACCAACAGTGATGAAGAAGTGATCATTCAACACAACTGGCACGAGCTAAGACTGTTCATGTGGGATTACATGGGTATTGTTCGAACGGACAAACGCCTTGAACGTGCAATGCGCCGCATTCAGATGTTGCAGCAGGAAACTCATGAGTACTACAGCTACTTTAAGGTTTCAAATAACCTATTAGAACTGCGTAACTTACTACAAGTGGCTGAGTTGATGGTTCGCTGTGCAATGCAACGTAAAGAGAGCCGCGGCCTACACTACACGCTGGATTACCCAGAACTTGCAGAAGACAGCGGCCCAACCATTCTGACACCAGAGAAAAGCCAGTCTTGATTTTTGGTCATGGAAAAAGACGACAGGGAGCCTAGAGCTCCCTTTCTTTTATCTTTGGTTCTTGTTTATCCAATGCTTTCGTTTATCAAACGGACTCGTTGTAAATGCGCCAAGAAGTGTCGATATTCACGTTCATTGCAACTATCTCGCCACAACAAGACTGAATATCCGCACTCAAACTGCAATTTAACGAAGAACTGCGCCCAGATCTTATCAACGGACTTAAGTGTGTAGGCTTGCTCATTGAGTCGGATCTCGCCATCTTCTTTATAGTCAAAGCACCCATGTGCTGTATTAAAAATTACATGATTGGCTTTAAACAAACTGAACACTAAAGCTAAACAATAGAGGGCAACAGCGAGTGGAATAGAAGAGAAAACGATGAAAAACAAAAGGCACCCAAAAACAGTGCCTTTTGCAAATAATGCGAAATACGAAGGGTTAAGCTGAAGCTTAACGAACCTTGCTGAGGTTATGCGCGACAATTTTATCAACCATTGAAGCATGGCCTAGGTTTTCACTGCGTCCGTGTCCCATTACCCAAGTAAACAGGTCTGGGTCATCACACTCTAATAGAGAAACAAACTCACGCTGCTCCTGCTCTTGCAATGAATCAAAACACTCTTCAAAAAATGGCATGATAACTACGTCAAGTTCCAACATGCCACGACGGCAACCCCATTTAATTCGTGCTTTCTGCTCTGCAGTGTACATTGGCTATCCTCACCTATAATTTTTCTTTCTCGGAGTGTAACAAGTCATACGCTCTGCAACTACTATGTGAGTCACAGTCCCTATCTAAGCTCACAAAAAAACCTAAGCTGACAAAGAAACAGAACCGGATTAACATAGAGCCAAATAAAATTCTTAGGAAAGATAAAATGGATTGGAAAAACACATTTCAGCCGCTCGCTCATACGCAAAAAGAATCGCTTCCAGATCTGATGATGACACACGTGTCAGACTGGAGCGCAATTACCATGATAGGCGATGACAAAAAGTCGTACCTACAAGGTCAAGTTACGTGCGATGTCGTCACTCTTCCTAATGATGAATCTACATTAGGTGCGCATTGTGATGCGAAAGGAAAGGTATGGAGTATCTTTCGCTTGTTCCACCACAACGGTGGCTACGCACTCATGCAGCCTAAGTCTGCGATTGAAGTCGAATTAGTTGAAATCAAGAAATACGCTGTATTCTCTAAGGTTGATATCGAGCAAACGTCTGACGTTGTTATCGGTGTCATGGGCGCGTCCGCTGATCAATACATTGACTCGATTTCAGAAAGCCAAGGTAAAGTGCGTGTAATCTCTGGTGGCACCGCTGTTCAAGTCTCTGACAACCGTTGGGCTCTACTTGTTACGCAAGAAGCAGCAGAAGCCTTGGTATCAAGCAGCACTGCAGAAAAAGTATCAGAAGCGCTTTGGCAGTATCATGAAATTCTTGATGCTCAGCCGAACCTATCGAAAGCAGAGCAAAACGAACACATCCCTCAAGCACTCAACCTGCAAGCGATTGGCGGTATCAGCTTTTCAAAAGGCTGTTACACAGGTCAAGAAACAGTTGCTCGTGCTAAATACCGTGGCATGAACAAGCGTGAAATGCGCATTGTTTCAGGAACGAGTTCGGATGTATTGTCTCTAGAGAATACGATTGAACTAGAGCGCAGCGTAGGTGAGAACTGGCGCGGTGCAGGCCGACTATTAAACGTCTATCAATTTGCTGATAATCAGGCGATTGGTTTGATGGTGTTGCCAAACAACCTTGATGACGATGTTCAGCTTCGATTGACTGCGCAACCTGAGCAAGTATGGAACATTCTGCCACTGCCTTACAGCCTTGACGAAGAGTAACCACGTGGAAACACTGATTACACAATGGTTAGATCAACAGCAGGTGGACTATCGCCTGTTGGTGCAAAGCAAGCCAACCACCAGCATCGAAGAGACCGCGCAAGAACGAGGTATTAATGCCTCTCAAATGGTCAAGTGCATCCTGCTTAAGGATATGGGAAACCAGTATGCGTTGGCCTGTACTCCTGGCGATCGCTCTATCGATCCAAAGAAAGTACGCTCGGTACTGAATTGCCGTCGAATGACCTGCGTATCACTCGCTGATGTTGAAGCCATCACCGGCTTTAAAGCTGGATGTGTTGGGCCTATTGCTCTAAAGAGATACATGCCGATCATTTTTGATCCTTCCATTCAGAGCAACTCGACCGTTACCATTAGCTCAGGTGATCGAATGGCTGGCGTTGCGTTGGATCCCAATGATCTCATAGCACTATGTGCACCGATCGTCGCTGACATCAGTCGATGAACGTTTCGAACAGATCATGCTTCGCAAGCTTCATGTTAATATTTCATTGAGTACATTTTTAGTGTGAACTTCGTCATAAGAAAAACACACCCACCCTAAATAGTTACTCAAAATAAAAGCATAAGTAGTCATAAGATTGAATTTGCGTTATTGTAATTTTACTGACTAGCCTTTAAGCAAATCAGTACAAGTGAATCCACTGAGTAACATCAGTATCCACTTTTGTGTAATGCATCTGTGACTATTCGCCCGTTTTAGACGGGCTTTTTTTTGTTCAAAATTTACAATTTGATTACACAAACAAAAAAATCCCGCCTATTCTTATACTTGTAACATTAGCACTGCTTAATACCGGACAGGAAAGTTCGTAGCAGTTCACTACTCAGTACTATTTTGGGGAGGAGCTCACGTAAAAATAGATATTTACTGAAGAAAGTGCTTAGAACAGCACAAATATCTAATTAACGTCAACTCTACTGCATATTACTCCATGCTTATCACAATAATTATCTCGGAGTTTTTCTATAATATGCAGGCTAGGTAAATATAAGGATAATTAAAAATGAGACTGTTTAAGCGCTATACACCGAGTATGATTGCTAAACATGTAAGTCGACTTTTCAAAGGACGAATCTACATTTACGGCGTAGGTAAATTTGAGTTTGATAACGGTAAACTCGTACTACCAGACCGAGCAGAGAAGCGTCACTTCCAAACCGTGAAAGAAATAAATAGTGAAATCATGAAACTGCGCTGCGCGTACGCATGATCTGATAGTCTAAAGAATTAAAAACAAAAAGGGTTGGCATTATGCCAACCCTTTTTTCGTGTTCAGATTGAGTCAATGGCAATCAGCTCCAGCTGCTGACCATCAACAACGGCTCACCCGTGCGCGACTATTGATTTGCGATTGTTGATTATTGGTGCGTAACTGGACGCTTGGCTAGATCAGGAAGATTGCCCGACAACCCCAGCGCTCGCTTCATTATCTCATCTTTCGCACCCGGTAATTGACCAGCAAGCTTCATACCGATACCACGAATCAGCTTCTTAGCCGGATTATCGCCTTCAAACAGATCTTTAAAGCCCTGCATTGAAGCAATCATTTTCGCCGCCTCAGCTTTTCTCCAGCGCTCATAGCCACGAAGGTTGCGCTTGGTGCCAATATCCTCACCAGAAGCCCATAGCGTTAACAGCTCTTGCGCTAAGCTTGCTGCGTCTAATAGACCAAGGTTCACACCTTGCCCTGCTAATGGGTGAATAGTATGAGCAGCATCTCCCACCAAAGCGACACGCTCTACAGCAAAGTCACGTGCATAACGCATGCGCAGTGGGAAGGCAAAACGGTCACCAACCACTTCGCATAATCCAAGCTTTGAGTCGAACTCTGCCGTTAGCTGCTTATTAAAGTCAGCATCCGACATTGATACAAGCTTCTCGGCACGATTAGGCTCCGTAGACCAAACTATCGAGCTCATTTTGCTTGGCTGCATTGGCAGGAACGCCAACGGCCCTTGCGGTGTGAATATTTGACGAGCAACGCTATGGTGCGGCTCTGAGGTTTTGATGTTCGCGACAATCGCACTGTGGCCGTAATCCCAATGAGTTAATGGGATATCTTGTTGCTTGCGAACCCAAGAGTTTGCACCGTCAGCTCCAACAACTAACTTTGCTGTCAGCGCTTGGCCGTTGTCTAAGGTTAGCCATGCTTCGCTCTCACCAATCGCCATCGTTTTACACGTTGCAGGCATGTATAGGCTGACATTATCTTGCTTCTTAACCTGATCAAGCAGCGCTAATTGGATTACGCGGTTTTCTACAATATGGCCTAGGTTAGGCTGTGCTAAGCGTGTTGAGTCAAACTCAATGCGAGCAAAGCTGTCTTGTTCCCACACTTCCATCGCTTGGTAGGGCGCAGCACGTCTTTGTTCGATACCTTGCCATGCGCCTAGATTGCGAAGAATCACTTCACTCGAGCGGCTCAATGCCGACACACGCACATCAGGCAATTCGCTAAGCCCTTCGCTAGGCGCTCTGCCTTCAATGACCGCAATTCTTAGATCGCTGTCTTTCAGTGCAGCGGCAAGCGCTAGGCCAACCATGCCACCGCCAACAATCGCGATATCAACACTTTGCATCATTATTTATTACCTTATCTTTCTACTAGGCCAAGCGTATGACGCAAAAGTGGACCTTTAAGTGGTGGAAGGTTATCAATTACGGCTAACCCAAGGTTTCGCCCAATACGAGCGGTCAAAAAATCGTTTGAGAACAGATGAACTAGGCTTGAAGTCAACGTAATCGTCGTGTCTCTGTCTTGTTCTCTGCGCTTTCTAAAGTTAACAAGACCTGTGTAACGACCCACATCATCCAATTGAGTACATAACTCTTCAGCCAAGGAAGCCACATCACGGATGCCAAGATTAAAACCTTGCCCCGCAATAGGGTGAAGTGTTTGAGCAGCATTGCCTACGATCGCAAAACGATGAGAAATATTCTGCTGGCGATGACGAAGAATTAATGGGTAGTTCGCACGCTTGCCCACTTTTTCTAATCGACCAAGTCGCCAACCGAAGTCATTCTGTAACTGCTCAAGAAATTCGTTGTCGTTTAAGGCCACCACTTTTTGTGCTTGTTCCGGTGACAAACACCAAACTAGCGATAAACGGTTGTCGCTCATCGGTAACAGAGCAACTGGCCCATGATGAGTAAAACGCTCAAAGGCTCGACCTTGATGGGGCTCACTAGCAACAATATTGGCAATCACAGCGACTTGTTCAAAGTCATGTTCGCTCAATGGGATATTCAGTTGCTGACAGCAGGTTGAGATAGCACCGTCAGCTGCAACCAATAACTTAGTGCTTACTGTCTGCCCACTTGTCAGCTCAATCGTCGTTAACGATTCATTACGTTCAACGGTTCTAACAGACTCAGGGCAAAGCATCGTAATTGCAGCTTCTGATTCAAGCTTCTGCTGATAGATTCGCCCCACATCCGCCAACTCCACCACATAGCCAAGCGCATCAACAGCAAGATCTTCACTGTAGATGTCTGTCATCCCAGCATGACCTCGATCTGATACATGAATATCTTTGATCGGGGTTGCTACGGGAGCGATAGATTGCCACAACTGCAAAGAATCGAGGATCTGCACCGTGCCATAAGACAAAGCAATCGAACGAGAATCAAAGCCTGGGTGAGCTTGATGATCAACCTGATAAGGCTCTACTACCGCGATCGATAGAGAACCTTGACTGAGGTGATTCAGAGCAAGGGCTAAGGTCGCCCCCGCCATTGCACCACCAGCAATTACAACATCATACTGAGCCATTATAACCTCAAACCGACAAGCGGATTAATGAATGGTTGGAGCTGCATCTTCAGATGGGCGAGCACCGAATTCAGCATGAATCGTTAGTGCACACGCTTTTACGTGTTCAATAACGTGCTCTAGAAGCTGCGCTTGCTCTTCCATATCATCGTCTTCGTCAATGCCTAGCTTTGCCATCTCTTCAAGATCAGCTAATGCTTCTTTGGTACCGTCAGACGCTTTATTCAATTGAGCGCCAACCAAGCCTAAACCAGAGATAAAGTGGTTAATCCAATCTGACACACCATCAGCCAAATCAAACAAGCTTGCGCTTGCGTCTTCATCAGGCAGCAACATAGACAGTTCCATGCCTGAACCTGTGATTTCGCTGGTCGTCACCTTTAATGTCGCTTCCGCTAACGTTAATGCGCGATCTGGCCACCCCATGCCTTCATTGGTGTAATCAAAGATAAGTGGTTGCCAGCTTTTATCTGCTAGGTTTAAGCCTCCGCTCAACATACCCGTTAATAAACCATGCATCTCAGCAGGATTTACGGCTAGGCTTGCCGATTGAAGTTCAGTCGCAACCGTTAGGTAGTCAGGTAAAGTAGTTTCGCTCATCAGATAGCTCGCTCAGTTATTCTTTATATCGATAGTATAATCGTACCACTTCACCCCAATTCTGGTAAGCGTCGATCCTGAGCAATTGAAGGATGACTGACTACCAATTGTTCAATTTGCTGAATTACTGTGTGCTCAAGCTCTCATTTACAAACAGTCACTCTGAAAAGCTTGAATCTTAATAGCGGTTTACCTATAGTTTCTCCCTCAGAGGAGATTGCTTCCTCATCGGTACTTGCACTTTTTCTTTCTCAAAAAATGATAAAGAGCAACAGCCTTAAATAGTGCGTTAAAGAGTTCATCCATCATGAGTAATCAAGCGGTAGACGTTGAAATATTAGGAAAACTGACTCGAGTGAATTGTCCCCCAGGGCAAGAAGAGTCATTGATTGCAGCGGCGGCCGATCTTGATAATCGATTGAAAGAGATGGCTGAACGTACTAAGGTAACCAATGAAGTGAAGCTGCTAACGATCGCAGCTCTGAACATTTGCTATGAATTACAAACCAAGAAGTTTGAAGCAAATGATGAACAAAACGCACTGACCGAGCGAATGGAACAGCTCACGACATCACTTTCAGATGTCCTCAGTAAAGTTAAGCACGGACAGCAATAGCGTACACAAAATTTACCCTGGAGTGTTTGTCAGAGGATTCACGTCCCCGAGCCGATAAGCAATCCCTAAGGGTTAGTACTTGAGTGCTATTGAGCATGCTCGGTCCGCCGAGAAGCCTACGGTAATCATTGCTGATCCGCCTTGAACTCGCTGGTTCAAGGGCCATCTATTCTCAACGGCACTTTGGGGTATCCCTTCTTATGAAGACGCTCACACGCAGCGAATTTCGCAAACAGATCCGTATCAAACGCAATGCCTTATCTGGCGACCAACAAACTCAATCAGGTATAGACTTAGTTAAGCAGTGCTCTCAGCTTGATGAGATTCAGTCAGCTCAACATATCGCCCTCTATATTTCCATTGATGGCGAACTCGATACCCAGCCTTTAATTGAATGGTTATGGGCGCAAGGCAAGCAAACTTATTTACCAGTATTACACCCCTTCTCTACCGGACATCTGCTGTTTCTACATTACTCTCCAACCACACCCACTGTTTTGAATAAGTACGGCATTGTCGAACCTCAGCTCAATCAAATGCTGGTTAAACCTTGTCAGCAACTCGATCTCATTCTGACTCCCCTTGTAGGCTTTGACTCTCAAGGGCATCGCTTAGGCATGGGCGGCGGATATTACGATCGCACCTTGGCTCGATGGTTCGAGACGGGTGAAGGCGCAACGCCAATTGGTTTGGCTCATGATTGCCAGCATGTCGATACACTGCCAATTGAAGAATGGGACATTCCGTTACCTAAAATCGTGACTCCGAGTAAAACTTGGCAATGGGAAAACAACCATTAAAGCGCTATAATCGCGCCGCAAACGTTAACCTCGATATCCAAAAGTTACCCCAATATCTAAACGTTAACTTCATCATTACGCAAACGATTAATTCAAAGCGCAAGACCTTATTCAGGAGAATGGCATGACTCAAGATGAAATGAAAAAAGCAGCGGGCTGGGCAGCACTTCAATATGTTGAAGAAGGCAGCATTGTAGGTGTAGGTACTGGCTCAACAGTAAATCACTTCATCGACGCACTTGGCACAATGAAAGACAAAATCAAGGGTGCGGTTTCAAGCTCTGTAGCCTCTACTGAAAAACTAGAAGCGCTAGAAATCAAAGTATTCGAATGCAACGACGTATTCAAGCTAGACATCTATGTTGATGGCGCTGACGAGATTAACGGTTCTCGCGATATGATCAAAGGCGGCGGCGCTGCTTTGACTCGTGAAAAAATCGTAGCAGCTATCTCTGATAAGTTTATTTGTATCGTTGATGGTACCAAAGCAGTTGATGTGTTGGGTAAATTCCCACTGCCTGTTGAAGTTATCCCAATGGCACGCTCATACGTTGCTCGTGAATTAGTAAAACTTGGTGGTGACCCAGTTTACCGCGAAGGCTGCACAACCGATAACGGCAACGTGATCCTAGATGTGTACGGCATGGCGATCGAAAACCCAAAACAGCTAGAAGATATCATCAATGGTATCGCTGGTGTGGTAACGGTTGGTCTGTTCGCTCACCGTGGTGCTGATGTAGTTATCACTGGCACGCCTGAAGGCGCAAAAATCGAAGAATAAATAATAGAAGATTGAGTTTTTCTGTTACTTCATTACAGACGGTGCCCTAGGGCGCCGTTTTTTTTGCTTTATTGCTGTAAAATTATGTCCTATTCCGTAATTTTCTTACCCAAAACATTTTTTTTTTGTTACTTTATTGTTCAGAAGACGCACAGGGAAAACGTTTGTCTCCTAACAAAGTGGTGAATTTGTTCCCCTTTCAGCCATTTTGTAGCACGTGCGCCGCATTTGCCCAACCTTTCCATTTTAAGGACGAGAACAATGGCCAAAGTTTCACTGGAAAAAGAAAAAATAAAAATTCTACTTCTAGAAGGTCTTCACCCTTCTTCTGTAGAAGTACTGCAAGCCGCTGGTTACACAAACATTGAGTACCACAAAGGCTCACTACCTGAAGATGAACTTCTTGAAGCAGTTAAAGATGCTCACTTCATTGGTATCCGTTCTCGCACCAACATCTCCCAAGAAGTTATTGATGCGGCTGAAAAGCTGGTTGCTGTCGGTTGTTTCTGTATTGGTACTAACCAAGTCAACCTTCAAGCAGCAGCAAAGCGCGGTATCCCTGTTTTCAATGCACCGTTCTCCAACACTCGAAGTGTTGCCGAACTCGTTCTAGGTCAGGTTCTATTACTGCTTCGCGGTATCCCAGAGAAGAATGCTCTTGCTCACCGTGGTATCTGGAAAAAGAGTGCAGACAACTCTTACGAAGCTCGTGGTAAGCGTTTAGGTATTATTGGCTACGGTCACATCGGCACTCAGCTGGGTATTATTGCTGAAAACCTTGGTATGCGTGTTTACTTTTACGATATCGAAAACAAGCTGTCTCTAGGTAATGCCACTCAAGTTCATACTATGACCGAGTTGCTGAACAAGTGTGACGTGATCTCTTTACACGTACCTGAAACCAATGAAACTAAAGACATGATGGGTAAAGAAGAGTTCGAGCGTATGAAGCCTGGCTCTATCTTTATCAATGCAGCTCGTGGCACGGTAGTTGACATCCCTGCTCTGTGTGGCGCTCTGGATTCTGGTCACCTGTCTGGTGCGGCTATTGATGTTTTCCCAACAGAACCAAAAACCAATGCAGACCCGTTTGAGTCTCCATTAATGCAGTTCGATAACGTGATTCTAACGCCTCACGTGGGTGGTTCAACTCAAGAAGCACAAGAGAACATCGGAGTTGAAGTTGCAGGAAAACTAGCGAAATACTCTGATAACGGCTCTACGCTATCAAGTGTTAACTTCCCAGAGGTATCACTGCCATTGCATACGGGCACATCTCGCTTGCTACACATTCACGAAAACCGCCCAGGTATCCTAACTCAGATCAACACCATCTTCGCAGAAGAAGGGATCAACATCGCGGGTCAGTACCTACAGACTGCAGCAGATATGGGTTATGTTGTGATCGACGTGGAAGCGAATCGCTCTGAAGAAGCACTGCTTAAACTGAAAGAGATCGAAGGCACAATCCGTGCTCGTCTTCTTCACTAATCATCACATTCAAAATGCATAAAAAAGGCTCTCATCATGAGAGCCTTTCTAGTATTTGGCCTATCGTAGGTAATTATACCAATCACAGTAAGTAAGTGATCAAAAATAGCGTAGGAAAAAGGCTTGAGAACCAGGCGGCATTTTTCGATAAGTAGTTATTCTACAATCAAAAATTCCAACGCAGTTATTGAACATTTTAACAAGCTAGGGTGAACAGTTATTTACTACGATTGGTATTAGATCATCATGATCCAAAACCTTCTATAACGCTGCTGTTACTCTTCGATCTGATAGATCACATTGACACGATCACGAATGGTGATCGTTGAGTCTTCATAAGAGTTCGATTCTGTTCTTGCATCCATCGCCATTGAACGCATTAGCACTGGCTGAGAAGATTGTGCGTTGTAATCAACACGCCAAACATCACCTAGCTCACGCTCAAAACCACTCGCTAATGATTTAGCTTTTGATGTCGCATCTTTGATCGCTTCTAAGCGTGCTTGCTCTTGATACTTAGCTTGGTCACGAACTTGCAGCTGGATATTATCGATCTGGTTAATACCCTGTCCTATTGCAATATCTATGTACTCATTGAGATTAGCGAGCTCATTCACTTGAACGCTCACATTGCGTGAAGCGCGGTAGCCAACCAATTCTGGTTTGCCATCTTTTGGATAATGGTACTGAGGAGATAGGTACAGATTAGAGCTGTGTACGCTCGCCTCATCTACGCCGGCTTGGTGCAGCTTATTTAGAAAGCCCGTTACCACTTTATCAACAGTACTTTTAGCCTGTTCAGCCGTCATCGTTGACTCTACCACTCTCACTGAGAATGTCGCCATATCTGGTGTCGCGATGACTTCACCATAACCTGTTGTTGAAATATGCGGAAAGGATGGAGAGTCAGCCAGTGATGGAAAGCTCACAGCACTCAACGCAGCAGTAAGAGTAAGAGACGTTGCTAACATCTTTGGTACAAACTTCATTAGGTAGACCTATGCTAAACAAATGTCCTTCCATCATAGAGTAATTTATCGTTTAGCCAATCCTGATTGTGCACATCTAACAGAACTTTGACGCTGAAAAAACCAACAACTTACTGAGGTAAATGATTGTGAGCAAAACTTAATATCGCCTGGGATACCTCTTTTAGCACCCCACTCTCAAGCTGCCAATGGTGCCAATAGATGCGATAAGACAGCAGAAAGCCAGGGGTAATATCAATCAGAGCACCAGACTCTAGTTCCTCGATAATCTGCAATCGAGGAATCAAGCAATAGGCAACACCCGATAATGCCAAGCGCACAAATGCTTCTGAACTGCCGACCGTATGATTGATCACACTGTCTCTGGGTACATTGAAATGATCATGTAGAAATTTCTTATGCAGATCATCGTATTGATCATAGGAAACTGCAGGCGCCTTGCTTAATGTGGCGTAGTTTACGCCCTCAGAGAAGTAACGCTGATGAAAACCAGGGCTTGCCACACACACATAATCCATCCTACCGAGGTAGTCAGCACTGCATCCAGGGATCGCTTGAGGCTCCAAACTGATCGCACCGGCAACCTCACCGCTTTTTATTTTTTCAATGGTTCTAGACTCACCATGAATCGCGAGGTTCAACTCGACTTGACGAGACTTCATCACATCCGACAGTGCAGGTAACAACCATGTCGCCAAACTATCAGCGTTGGTGGCTATGGATATAGATAGTGGTTGAGTACCCTCTTCATTCATTAACTCAGGCACAAGCTCGTGCTCTAACAAGCGAACACGACGATACAAACCCAACAGCTTTTTTCCTGCTGGTGTAGGCCTTGGTGGGTTTTCTCTCACCAGCGCAGGCTGGGCTAACCACTTTTCTAGCTGCTTGATACGTTGGGACACCGCTGATTGGGAGATGTATAACTGCTCAGCGGCTCTCTCAAAGCTACGTTGTTTCACCACAGCATCCAGTGCTTCAATCCATTTATAATCCAATCCACGCATCAATTTGCTTCCTTTTTAAGCTAACCCAAGCCACATTAGCAACTCTAATAATGGATTAAAATCATTAATTATACTTATTTACAGGGTCGGAGTATCTTCGCCACATAGCACGTAAATATCGTTAATTAAGTGGAGGTTAAAATGAGTTTTTGGGTTTTATTACAAGGTTTTGGTCTAGGGGCAAGTATGATAATCCCGATAGGCGCACAAAATGCGTACGTCCTAAATCAAGGAATAAAACGCAATCATCATTTAACGACTGCAACGATTTGTAGCCTGCTCGATACCCTGTTTATCTCATTGGGTATTTTTGGTGGCGGAGCAATTCTGTCTCAAAATGAATTGCTGCTTACCTCTGTGACATTGGGCGGTATCGCTTTTCTAACGGTATATGGTTTGCTATCACTGCGCAGTGCATTCAAAACGCGCACCAGTGATGAATCAAAAGGTGAGGTATTGGCTCGTGGCAAGCGCACCGTTATTTTGGGTGCATTAGCTGTAACAGTATTAAACCCACACCTCTATTTGGATACCGTGGTGATTCTAGGATCCATTGGCGGGCAGTTTGAAGGCAACGACAGAATTGCGTTTGCGATGGGGACTATCTTAGCTTCATTCGTGTGGTTTTATTCCTTATCATTAGGCGCAGCAAAGCTAGGTCCAACACTATCGAAACCTAAAGTTAAGAAAGGCATCGATATCGCAGTAGCAACCATGATGTTCGCTATTGCACTTGTGCTCGCCAATGGACTCATTGAGCAATACGGGTAAACCTATTCTTCTTTAGTCATCAAACAAACTTTACTCATCCAACAAAAAAGGCGAATAACCTAAGTTATCCGCCTTTCCTTATAAAAGTGTCCCGTCCTGAAATGTGTTTACACATTGAGGACGAATTATGACTACTTCAAATAGGACCTATGTTAAGCGCACTC
>NZ_JBFSPI010000077.1:0-24639 GCF_041464685.1 Vibrio sp. 10N.237.312.B06 | reverse complement strand
CTACCGATGTATTGTTGAACGCGAAATGTACAGCAAAGATCAACACGCCCTAGGAATGATATTTATGAGTTTAAAGAAATTGCTGTCCTTAGGTTTTGGCGTGATTCTCGCGCTAATTTTGGTTATTTCAGTCGTTGCTTCATTACGCTTTTATCAATCGAGTGATGGGTTTAACACCTACCGCTCTCTTGCAATAACAAGTGTCTCAACAGGTCGAATCCAAGCCAATATACTGGAAGCTCGTTTATCTGCACTTAAATATATTAAGAACCCTATTCCGTCACATGCTTCTGAACTGAATAGACGTATCACCGCATCAAATCAATTGATAGATGAAATATTAGACTCTCATCTTGACGATCTACACAAAAATGAATTCCTAACGATAAAGAAGCAGCTTGATCAATATAGCCAAGGCTTTAACAAGGTTGTTCAACTTGTCAATACTCGAAACAACCTAGTTCAAGAGGCCTTAGACCCATCAGGGGTCAATATGCGTGAGGCAGTGACTAACCTAATGACCCAGGCTTCAGCTGAAGAAGATTTAGAAGTTGCTGTCAGTTCAGGACAGCTTCAGCAGCATGTATTGCTATCAAGATTGTACGCTTCTAAATTTCTGACGAGCAATAAAACAGAAGATGCTCAGCGTGCTGAAAAAGAGTTTGCCTCTGCCGCACTACTTGCAGAAACAATCGAATCTCAACTCATGTCGATGGAACAAATCAACTACTTAAACGATTTCACTAGTGCCTTCAAAATTTACCGCAACACATTTTCAAAGATCGTTGACACTATAAACACGCGAAATGGCATCATTTCAGGGACTCTTGATCTTGCTGGTGTTAATGCAGCAAAAACAATTGAAGAGATAAAGCTATCAACAAAGTCAGAGCAAGACTCTGTCGGGCCTAATATGGTCGAGCGATTCTCTAACGCGCAATTTGTGCTTGGCGTTCTTTCAATTCTCGTTGTCGCTGCTTCTCTTAGCATTGCCGTTTCGATTTACCGCAGTGTATGGAAAGTCGTTGGAGGAGAGCCAAGTGACATCCAAGCAATTGTTGCCGAAGTTGCCGCTGGTGATCTTTCAAAGCAGATTCCAATTACGGGTAAAGAAACCGGTATATACGCAAACATTTTGGAGATGCGCCAAGAACTACGTCGAATCATCGATGGTTTCCACCAAATTTCAGATAATGTTTCAGCAGCCTCCGTTGAGCTAACCGCAGTGATGAGCCAAACAGAAGGAAATGCTCAACAAGAACTGAGTCAAATGGAGCAAATCGCAACTGCTATCAATGAACTTTCTAGTACTGCGAGTGAGGTTAGCCAGAATGCAGCTAGCGCAGAGAGCGCTGCAACTGGGGCAACGACAAATGTCAAAGATGGCAGTGTTTCACTCGATGCATCAGATGATATATCACGAAAAGTTGAAGACTCGATCGAAGAAACATCAAACATCGTTAATCAATTGCAAGAGTACTCGGTAGAGATCGGTAGTGTTATTGAAGTGATCAATTCAATTTCTGAGCAAACTAACTTACTTGCGTTAAATGCAGCCATTGAAGCCGCTCGAGCGGGAGAGCAAGGCCGAGGCTTTGCGGTGGTAGCAGATGAAGTTCGTTCTCTTGCCGCTAAAACACAACAATCAACGGTCGATATTCAAGAAATAATATCTCGCCTTCAGGCTCAAGCGAAAGATGCGAACCAATTTATGCAATCCAACCTTTCGTTAGCAGAAGAATCTAGACAGTATAGCGAACAGCTTCGTGCTGCATTCGCCTCTATCACTGACTCTGTACAACTAATATCTGATATGAACACACAAGTAGCCACTGCGTCTGAAGAACAATCTGGCGTAACACAAGATATTTCACAAAATGTTTCTCTGACCTTTGATATTGTTCATCAAAATGTTTCAGGAATTGAGCAGAGCAAACAGGCAAGTGAAGAACTCTCTTCATTAGCTGTTAAGCAAAAAGACTTGCTGAGTTTTTTCAAAATCTAACGTTATAGTAAAATAGATAAATAAGCTTCTAACGCCACTATTTGTGGCGTTTTTCTTCTCAAATGAACAAACAAAAAGAGCAGCCAAATCGCTGCTCTTTTTGTTTTGAATTTTACTTTCTAGTTTTTTAAAGCAATTCAGAAACCACATCGGCTAATTGATGAAAGGTTTCAAGACGTGACGAGCTTGGTCGCCAGACAAGACCGATATCTCGGTACGCCTGTTGCCCAGGTGGATCAATAACCACTAAGTTTTGGTTCTGCAGTAAACCATGGTCGATGGCCATCTGAGGGATAAAGGTGGTTCCTAAACCATTTGCCACCATTTGTACCAACGTATGTAGGCTTGTGGCGGTGAACGGGTTTATCTTCTCTTTGTCGGTTAGCTTACAAGCTGATACCGCGTGCTCGGTTAAGCAGTGCTCGTTCTCCAACAAGAATACAGATTCGTCTGGCAGGTCATCATATTTAATCGGAACACGA
Organism: Vibrio sp. 10N.237.312.B06; assembly: GCF_041464685.1. NCBI lineage: Bacteria > Pseudomonadati > Pseudomonadota > Gammaproteobacteria > Vibrionales > Vibrionaceae > Vibrio > Vibrio sp. 10N.237.312.B06. The sequence goes on along the minus strand of NZ_JBFSPI010000077.1, from coordinate 22,152 downwards.
ATACCATCGGCTTGATTGCGGCTGATTACCATTCTGAACGGGTCTTGCCCGACAACTTTACTCTCCATGTTGTCGATATCGACAGGCAGAGCCAGAATCAACACATCTAACTCACCATGACGTAATGCAGCCAATAAGTTAGTCGTCGTGTCTTCACGTAACAGTAAGTTCAACTGAGGAAAACGATGATTGGCTTCTTGAACCAAATCACACAACAGGAACGGCGCAATGGTAGGGATACACCCGACTCGTAGCTGCCCTTGCATCGCATCCCCGTTACATAAATTTCCTAGCTCAACCAGATCTTGTCCTTTCGCCAATAGCTCTCGACCGTGCTTAACCACCAGCTCACCCGCTTGAGTGAAAACCAATGGGCTCTTCTTATCTTTCTTCTCATAAAGAGGACAACCAATCAGCTCTTCGAGGTTTTGAATGCCTTTACTTAGCGTAGATTGACTGACGAAACAACGATCCGCAGCGTCGCTAAAGTGACGGGTTTCGTGAAGGGTAACAAGATAATGAAGCTGCTTAAGACTTGGCCATTTATTCATGAAATTACTTTGTAATATGAGTAGGATAAGTTACGTAAAGGTCAGTAGACCTAAGGACTGGGCAAAGATTAAACTCATCGCTTTTTTCGATTAACTTAATCTATTTAATTCGCTTTTTTCTATAGTACCGATTGTACTATAGTTTGTCCCGTAGAAACGGAGCCCAAACAAAGATGTGTTGGGCCAACTAATTTTTTAGGAGATTCCAAATGGTACTAGTAGGTCGTCAAGCCCCTGACTTTACTGCAGCAGCTGTTCTAGGTAACGGTGAGATCGTTGATAACTTCAACTTCGCAGAATTCACAAAAGGTAAGAAAGCTGTAGTTTTCTTCTACCCACTAGACTTCACTTTCGTTTGTCCTTCAGAGCTAATCGCTTTCGACAACCGTCTAGAAGATTTCCAAGCTAAAGGCGTTGAAGTAATCGGTGTTTCAATCGATTCTCAATTCTCTCACAACGCATGGCGTAACACTGCTATCGCTGATGGCGGTATCGGTCAAGTTAAGTACCCTCTAATTGCTGACGTTAAGCACGAGATCTGCAAAGCATACGATGTTGAGCACCCAGAAGCAGGCGTTGCTTTCCGTGGTTCTTTCCTAATCGACGCTGACGGCCTTGTACGTCACCAAGTAGTTAACGATCTTCCACTAGGTCGTAACATCGACGAAATGCTACGCATGGTAGACGCACTAAACTTCCACGAGAAGAACGGTGAAGTTTGTCCTGCACAATGGGAAGAAGGCAAAGCAGGTATGGACGCATCACCAACAGGTGTTGCTGCGTTCCTATCTGAGCACGCTGACGACCTAAGCAAGTAATTACCTCTTAAGCCTGAACTCAACTCAGGTTAATGGTTGGAAGACTCTCTATAAAGAGAAATAAAGCATAAGCTAATAGCGCAAAGCGCACCACCAATCAGTTAAGAAGTAAAGTCCTATTAAAAGCCCGAAGTTAACGCTTCGGGCTTTTTTCATATCTATTCGACGGCCTTTCATTTCCCCAAAGCTCCCTCTGCAACATTTAATAGAGGTAATTACAAAAACAAACTTTACCCCTATTTTCCTCTGCGACCACCTATTCATATCCGTATCTAGATTGCTATGATTTCATCAGTATCTTTTTGAACGGATAAACATGATGAACACCGAAATTGAAGTCTGTATCGATAACTTAGAATCTCTACATAACGCACTATCTGGTGGCGCGAATCGAATTGAGCTTTGCTCTTCATTGGCACTTGGCGGGTTAACTCCAAGCTTCGGAATGATGAAGCAAGCCGCAAAAATTTCGTCTGTTCCTGTCTACGCGATGATACGACCAAGACAAGGCGACTTCATTTTCGATAACGACGACATGCTCTGTATGCTTGAAGATATTGAAGCTTGTGCAAGTGCTGGGTTGGATGGAGTCGTACTTGGTGCATTAGCGCCGAACGGAAGTATTGATATGCCAAAAATGCAGCAACTGGCTGACAAAGCGCACTCATTGAAGCTTGGAATGACGTTCCATAGAGCCATTGATCAAAGCTCTGATTACCAAACAGCATTAGAACAGGTCATCACACTTGGATGTGAAAGAATCCTGACATCAGGGCTCGCTGTTAATGCTGAGCAAGGCATCAATGTGCTCGCAGATATGGTCAAACAAGCCGATGGCAGAATCGATATCATGGCTGGCGCTGGCGTCAATGCAACGAATGCTAAGATGATTCAAAGTACCACCCAAGTACCTGCACTGCACCTTTCAGGTAAATCGACAAGACCGAGTCTAATGGAAAGCAACTCAAGCGCTCAAATGGGCAGTGATGATATTGATGATTATCAGATACCAGTAACTGATGCTAGCAAGATATCCAGTGTGAGAGCCGCTCTCATCGCTTAGGGCAATAGTCGTTAACACAAATCCAGAGAACCTCGCTGACTAATCTAACTGACTGACGTATATTAGATTTAATAGCGCAGAAAATTTTCATAGATAGATATGGCTAAAGACTTATTCAGCTCTCTTGATTTAAACCTGTTACGAACATTTCTTATTGTTTATCAAGAACAAAACACCAGAAAGGCTGCGGAGCGTTTATTCGTTTCTCAGCCAGCGGTTAGCCAAGCCCTGCAAAAGCTAAGACACCACTTCAACGATGACCTTTTCGTTAAAGTTCATGGCGGTTTGCAGCCTACCGCTTTCTCAGAACAACTCACCAATGAAATAAAGCCGTTCATGGACGGTCTATCTGTCGCGATCAATGCATCAAACACTTTTGATCCAAAAGAGATCGATTACACACTCAAAATAGCGCTATCACCTATCGTGCTATCTTGTTTATCTGGTTCTTTATTTAAAGTGATAAGAGAGCAAGCACCGAATGCGAATCTAGAATTAGTCTCTTGGACCAATGCTTCTGTTTCTGACATTCAGAAAGGTGAGGTGTTGATGGGGGTCAGTTACCTTGGTAGCAAAACGAGTAAAGAAGTTTATACGAAAAAGTTAATTGAACTAACAGGGCGTATTTTTGTAAGAAAAGACCATCCTTTAAAGCAAGAAATCGTTACACCTTATGACGTGGCAGGGTACGATATCGCTTCACTAGTCACACCTGGTTGGAACGACAACCATAGTTTGGCATCGGATATCCTAACTGATCTCTCCGTTGAACATAGTGTTGGTTTCCGTAGTGAGCTAATTATGGCGGTCATTGATGTCATTCAACACACAGATATGTACATGCCACACTCAAATCTTTTCCTCGTTGATAATTACCCAACCCTACGCGGAATCGATGTTGTGATAGATGGTGAGCCTCCCAAAACTCCTGTTTACTGCCATTTACATATTAAAAACAGAAACTCCCCTATTACCAATTGGCTATTTGAGTTAATACAAAAAGCACTATCAACTCAGGTTAATAAGTAATGCTTATTATAGAGATACCAATATCTACTTAGCCGAAAAATAAAACACTGTTTAATATTAGCCCTATCAAAACGGATACTGAACTACGAAGGATCGTGCAGTCAAGTTAACCCTAAATAGAGACTAATATGAAAATTGCACTTACTACCCTAATTTCAGCTTCACTACTTTCTGTTCCAGTTCTTGCAAACAACTTTGACAGCCAACACCGTGTGGGTATTGGTTACAACCAAACTCAGGTAGACGACTGGCTAACCGATGACACAGTTGATTGGGGTAACGGTATCAAACTTGAATATGGTTATGAATTTAACCGTATCGTAGGTATCAATGTTTCTTACGCAACGAATAGTGACGACGAAAACGTTGAAGGTATAAAAGCCGAGATCGATGGTTACAAATTCCAAGTTGATGCTGATATCGGTTATAAATTTGAATTAGATGGCTTCTCTTTGAAACCTTATGGTGTTCTGGGCCTAGCTCGTCAAAGTGAAGATAATTCAATTAGCATCCTAGACAAGAAGTGGACTGAATCATACAACGATACCAGCTTCGTTGTTGGCCTAGGTGGTCGTGCTGAATTCGGACCACACCTATACACTGACATGCGCTTTGAATTCGCGAGCTACGATGACGTAGATTACGAAACATTCTCATGGACTGTCGGTTACCGCTTCTAATAGATTGAAAAAGCCAGTGTCTAAACTGGCTTTTTTGCGATCAGTCAATTGCTGGGTTTTAACACCTCATCAAAGTTGACTCACTTTTGAACAATTCTCGAATCAAAATCCATTGCAGCCACGGAAGGCTAATTGCTTTAGGTATTTTTATGAAGATAAAAACTTCCCTGCTTTTACTTTCTGTCCTCTCCACTTCCGTTTCAGCAAGTGCTATTCATTTATCCCCAGAACTAAAGATTGGTTCTTATCATGGCTTTGGAGTACAGGCGGGTATTACTGATGTGGCCAGTTTAGGTGCCGTTTACCTAAGCTACTCTCATATTTGGTATGAAAGCGATCGATATGATGAAACGGTTGATGCGTATCGCGTTGGTATCCAGAACATGTTTGGAAGAAACCAAAACCACGGCTTTCAGGCTGAAATTGGTGTGGCAAGCTATGACGGCACAAAAACGCGCTCAGGCGAAGTTGAAGAGAAGACAACACATGGTTTAAGCCTAGGCGGTGCCTACGTGTACCAAGCGACACCAATGCTTGGACTACGTGCAGGTGTTGATATGAATATCTTTGATCACAATAAAACCTTTGTGCCTTACGACACGACGGTCAATTTCAATCTTGGTGCCATTATTAGCTTTTAAAGGCTCGACCTACTTCAGTGCGTCATCAAGGCTTTGATCGCCTAGGTGACGTACATCTTTACCCTTCACAAAGTAAATAATGTATTCGCAGATATTTTGGCAACGGTCTCCCACTCGCTCAATCGCACGAGCTGACCACATCACCTGTAAAATATTTGGGATGTTCTTAGGATCTTCCATCATATACGTCATTAACTGACGAATGACTGCCTCGTATTCCGCATCCAACTTATCATCAAGTTTGTGAACTTCTGCCGCAGCATCGACATCCATACGAGCAAACGCATCTAATACTTGGTGAAGCATGGTGATTGCCTGACGACAAAGAGGCTCTAATGAGACATGAAATTTTTGCTCTTTGGTCGAAGGGATCTCGATCGCGCCTTGAGCAATTTTAGAGGCAACATCGCCAATACGTTCTAAGTCGGTAATGGTTTTGATGATCGCCATAATCAAACGCAGATCTTTTGCGGTCGGCTGACGCTTCGCAATAATACGAGTACATGCTTCATCAATTGAAACTTCCATCGCATTCACTTTGTGGTCATCACGAATCACTTTCTTGGCCAGTTCCGCGTCATCTTTATGCAGAGCTTGCATCGCAAAGGACAACTGCTGCTCTACCAATCCACCCATAGTTAATACGTGTGTACGGATAGATTCTAATTCGACATTAAACTGTCCTGAGATGTGGCGACCAAAATGCATGTCAGCTCCTTAAAAGAAATGAATAAAGCCGTTTATTTCAGAGTGACTTAGCTCTAGATGGCACGAACTTAAACGCTAGCCATACCTACCAGTAATGTAGTCTTCCGTTTGATTTTTCAATGGCGAAGTAAATATCGAATCGGTATCTGAGTACTCGATCAACTTCCCCATATGGATAAAAGCAGTATGGTCACTCACACGCGCCGCTTGTTGCATGTTATGAGTAACAATAACCACGGTGTATTGGGTCTTCAGTTCATTGATCAACTCTTCAATCGTCAAAGTAGAAATCGGATCGAGTGCCGAAGTCGGCTCATCTAATAAAAGCACTTCAGGTTCGATAGCAACCGCACGAGCGATAACCAAACGCTGCTGTTGACCACCCGATAAACCAAAGGCGTTCTCATGCAAACGGTCTTTCACTTCATCCCATAACGCAGCTGCACGCAGAGAGCGCTCAACCGCATCATCCAGATCTCGGCTGTTGCTCACGCCTTGTAGCCTCAAACCATAAACCACATTCTCATAGATAGATTTAGGAAAAGGGTTCGGTCGCTGGAATACCATGCCAACACGGCGTCGTAAAGTCGCGACATCCACCTTAGGGTGATAGACGTTCTTGCCATGAAGCTTCACTTTCCCGGAAACCTTACAGCCTTCAACAAGATCGTTCATGCGATTAATGCAGCGCAGAAGAGTCGACTTACCACACCCTGATGGGCCAATAAACGCGGTCACCTGTCCCTTTGGGATTTGCATTGAAATATCATCAAGTGCTTGGCTCTCTTTATAATAAAGATTCAGCCCTTCAATCGAGATAGCAATTTGCTCATCCTTCAAATTGTGAACATCAAGTGGTGCTTGGTAACCCAAGGTTTCATTAATCGAGAACATCTAATCTTGTCCTAAGGTTCGGTATTTTTCACGCAAGTTATTACGGATATTGATGGCCGTTAAATTCAATCCAACAATCACAGTAACCAGTAAAAATGAAGTCGCATACACTAAAGGTCGTGCCGCTTCGATATTAGAGGTTTGAAACCCAACATCATAGATATGAAAACCTAAATGCATGAACTTTCTGTCTAAATGCAGGTATGGGAACTGACCATCCACAGGCAAGCTTGATGCGAGTTTCACCACACCCACCAGCATTAATGGGGCAACCTCCCCCGCAGCTCTCGCGATTGCCAAAATCAAACCGGTGATAATCGCAGGGCTTGCCATCGGTAAAACAATGCGCCAAAGCGTCTCGAATTGAGTAGCACCAAGCGCTAATGAACCGTGCCTCACGGAGCTAGGGATGCGCGTTAAGCCCTCTTCCGTTGTTACAATAACAACGGGTAATGTTAATACCGCTAAGGTCAGTGCGGACCATAATAGGCCCGGCGTACCAAATGTCGGAGCGGGTAATCGTTCTGCGTAAAACAAAGAATCGATTGAGCCACCTATGGTATACACAAAGAATCCTAAGCCGAATACACCATACACAATCGACGGTACACCCGCTAAGTTAATTACGGCAATACGAATCAAACGTGTTAATGCGTTGTTTTTTGCATATTCATGAAGATATATCGCAGCAACCACACCAAGAGGCATCACTACAATCGACATAAGAATAACCAACAGTACCGTGCCAAAAATCGCAGGAAACACACCGCCTTCAGAGTTTGAGTCTCGTGGGTTCTCCGACAAGAACTTCCAAACTTGTTTTCCCCAATGTCCAACCTTTTCAAGATAAGACATATTATTCGGGTACCAATAATCCAAAATATGACTGAGCGAAATTTCAACCTGCTCTCCTGTCATATCTTCTACCAACAAGCTTTCGACATTGAGCTGTGTTCTAAGATGCTCAAGCTTTACTTCGGCTTCAGCCAACTGGCGATTTAATTCCAGTTTAGTTTGAGTATAGGTTTTAAGGTATTCATCGCTCACTGACTCATTGAGTTCAAGCTTACGTTTTTCTAAGCGCAAATTTTCCAATTGCCAGCTGATATTGCGGATTTCTTGGTTCACTACACGCGACGTTTCTTTACGTAACGTATCAGCGAACGCCAAGCCTTGCTCGAGCTTTTGGTCTATGTTCGAATCAAAGGTGCCAGAAGCGGTTATAAAACCCACTGGTTTACCAAAGAAATAACCACCTCGACTTCGCTCAATCACAGCCCAGTCAGGTGGGGTGGTTGGTTCACGTAAGTTCACATCCAAAATGGAAACAAAGTCCGCTGGATAAATCTCCCTGTTGGCAACTTTGATACTTAAGCGCTGAATTAGCCCAGTCGACAGGTTTTGAGTCGACAAGAGGTCGTGTACTTGTGGGACTTGCTCTATCGGGATGTATTTTCGTTCATATAACTGGCCAATCAATACATCTTGCTTTACTACCGTTTCGTCGAGGCCGACAACTAACGATGCATCTTTAGAATCCACTTGCCATTGGTACAAAGGAGCAGGCCAAAAATAAGTCAAGCCCTTCCAGCCAATCAACAGCATTAGGCCAAGAACCGAAAGCATACTGATGCTCACCGCCCCGCCCGTAAGCCAGATCCACGGAGAGCCTGATTTAATCCAAGACAATAATGACTTCAGTTTATTCATCATGAACGACCTTGCTCTGACGTGCTGAACCCAAGAAAGAACCAAGTTCGTGAGATACGCTAATCAAACAGCGAACAGCCATTGATAGAGATTGAGGTAGAGTTTTAAAACTACAGCGCACGATATTTATCTCTCAGTCTTTGTCTAACCCACTCTGCGACAGAGTTCACCGCGAACGTAAAAATAAACAGTAAGAGTGCTGCTAAGAACAACAATCGGAAGTGAGAACCACCCACCTCGGACTCTGGTAACTCGACAGCAATTGTTGCCGATAATGTCCTCATCCCTTCCAAAATATTCCAGTCAAGAATAGGGGTGTTACCTGTCGCCATCAAGACAATCATAGTCTCGCCAACCGCTCGTCCTAACCCCATCATGATTGCAGAAAAGATACCTGGGCTAGCCGTCAATAACACCACATAAATAAGGGTCTGCCACGCTGTTGCGCCCAGCGCCAGTGAGCCATCGGATAAATGTTTTGGCACAGAGAAAATAGCGTCTTCTGCAATCGTGAAAATTGTCGGGATGACAGCAAAGCCCATAGCGAAGCCAACCACCAGCGCATTACGTTGGTCAAAGTCGATGCCATAGTTAGCCAAGAAGGTACGAATATCACCACCAAACAACAAGGCTTCCATACCATTTTCACCAGCAAAGACTGCCATCACAGTAATCACCAATACCGGGATCAATATCAGAGCATGCCAACCATTAGTAAAACGGCTCGTCACCATTTTTGGCAAACAGAACCAAACAAGCCCAGTCAGTAGCGTGCTCAGTGGTAATAGCACCATTAACGAGAAGACGGCCGTTAAATGCGTTTCAACAATGGGAGCAAACCAAAGCCCAGCCAAGAATCCGATGATAACGGTCGGAAGAGCTTCCATCAGTTCTATCGACGGCTTCACGACTCTTCGCATTCGTGGAGACATGAAGTATGCGGTGTAAATGGCTCCGAGCACAGCAACCGGCACGGCAAACATCATCGCAAACAAAGCGGCTTTGATAGTACCGAATGTGATAGGGACTAAACTGAATTTTTCTTCAAAGTCATCGTTCGCCGACGTTGATTGCCAAACGTATTGTGGCTCAGGATAGCTTTCGTACCAGACTTTTTGCCAAAGCGATGAGAATGATATTTGCGGATATTCGTTATCAACTTTAGCCACGCTGATGGTGCCATCAATCAGCGTCGCCAAATGCAGTTCGTTAGCAGACATAGCCGCTAATTGTGGTGACTTATCAAATGCGCGCTCAAACAGCGACAGCTTTTCACTGGTCGTATAGTGGCTTTGTAATGTGCCATTCTGATAGAAACTATAAAAACCCTTTCTATAAGTATCTGGCAGAATAAACTGAACCTCTTCGGCGAGTTGGAAGTCGCGAATATGGGTCAGGCTACGCTTTTCATCTTTGAGTACATCGAACCACTGAGAAACCTGTCCGTCCTCATGCGTAACCAACAGTGAATAAGCTCCAGACAGTAAATCGATACTTTTCACCGAGTGCTTCGCATCATTTAAGCTAAGATCAATCACTTCACGAACATTGAAGCCGCTATCGGATAACTTCAATACAACTAAATCCGATTGTGCTCGAAGATATAAAGTTTGGCCATCAGGCGTGACTAACAACTGTTGCTGTAAACCCAACTTATCCGACAGCCATTGACTCTTCTGAAAAACATACTGACCAGTAAGATCACTCTGGTACCACTTAACCAAAACTCGTTGATCGCTTAGCTGAGCGGCAACCGTGATACCACGTCCATTCTTAGAGAACGCAAATTTTTCGATTGTTGTTCCGTTTGATGATTCATCATTTAAAAACGGTTCCGGGAGATCGATTTGCTCAATTTTAGGTTCGGCTTCACTGCCCTTTTGCAGCACAGGCGCACTATACTCAGGGTAGAAAAAAGTAAGGTTACTTGCGCTATCAGCAAAGGCAAACCAGTTTTCAGATGGGGTATTTCGAGAAAAAGCGATGGGGTTAGCTAAAACATTACGCTCAAAGTAAGAATGTGTATTTTGAGACTCTAAATCCCAAAACTGCACCAAACCGGATTTTTCGATAGTAAACGCATGCTGACCGTATTCATCCACGGATAAGGCGATAGGCTTTTCTATGGCTACGGTCTTCACGGCTTGGTCAGTATCTAAACCAGTATCAGAAAATACCGGTAAAATGACCATCGCCAAGTAAACAAAGATCAGCACCAGAGCAGCTAGAACACTGACCGCGCCACATGTCACCGAAAAACGGACGAGACGATCTTTCAACCATCTTTTTTTGTCGCGCTCTTTCAATGAAAATTGGGCTGAAGCCATCTGTTTATCTACCTTTTTTTAGCTACTGACATAATATGTACGTTAGATGACAATTATATTACAAGTTACGTTAAACAACTGAAACTAATAACAAGTTTGTTGACCATATTTCTTAAAGTAAGATCATAGATTTTGTGAATCTTGTCATTCTAAATTAAAGTAACCAGCTCTATAGCCAGCACTCAAGGATTATCATCTCGATGGAAAAAGACTATGTCACAAAAGAACTTAGCTGGTTATCCTTCAACGAAAGAGTGCTCCAAGAAGCAGCCGACAAATCAGTACCCTTAATCGAAAGAGTTCGTTTTTTAGGTATTTACTCGAAAAACCTCGATGAGTTTTACAAAGTCCGATTTGCAGATGTGAAACGAAAGATCTTACTTCAAGATCCTCAATTACCTGCCAACTCGCAGAAAACCCTGCTAACTCAAATGCAGAGCCAAGCAAGTAAGCTCGACGCTCAATTCCATGAGCTGTATAGCGACTTACTATTGGAACTGGCACGCAATCGTATTTTTCTGGTCAACGAACAACAAATCAGCGAAGAACAGAGTGAGTGGATCAAAAAGTACTTTAAGAAAAAAGTGCTGCCACATTTAACTCCGTTTCTCTTGAACGAAGATAGCCAGTTGCTCAATATTATCAAAGACGAGCAAAGTTACTTAGCCATCGACATTGAGCGAGAGACATCTTCTCAATATGTCTTACTCGAAATCCCATCAGAAGCCCTCCCTCGGTTTGTTAAGTTACCAGACACTTCTGGTTCACAGCGTACAACTTTGATCTTGTTAGATAATATAGTTCGATTTTGTTTAGATGACTTGCTTAAAGGATTCTTTGAGTATGACTCATTACGTTGTTTTGCGATAAAAATGACGCGTGATGCCGATTATGATCTTCAAGAGAACAATGAGAGTAACCTATTAGAATCGATGTCTTTAGGTTTAGAACAGCGCTTAACGGCACTACCGATACGCCTTATCTATGAGTCAGAAATGCCAGCTGAAATGCTCAATTTCTTGCAAGTCAGACTTAAGCTGTCTGACTATGACAGTGTCATTGCGGGTGGTCGCTATCATAACTTCAAGCATTTCTGCGAATTTCCAAGCCTTAATAGGCGTGATTTAGTTAATCGCCCACTTCCCGCGATTAAGTGTGCGCATTTCAGCCACTACCCAAACTATTTCGAAGCGATCAAAGCTCGTGACATCTTGTTGCATTACCCTTATCACACCTTTAATCACATCACTGAACTCGTGAGGCAAGCCTCCTTTGACCCGAAGGTAACCTCCATAAAAATAAACGTTTACCGTGTTGCAGAAGGCTCAAAGCTCCTTAGCTCGATCATCGATGCGGCGCACAATGGTAAGAAAGTAACTGTCGTCGTTGAGCTGCAAGCCCGCTTTGATGAACAAGCCAATATTCAGTGGACCAAGAAACTTCAAGAAGCCGGTATAAAAGTCATCCATGGCATCCCAAGTTTGAAAATTCACTCTAAGCTTCTGCTCATTAAACGGAAAGAAGGCAAGCATACGGCGCATTACGCTCATATTGGCACCGGTAACTTTCATGAAGTAACAGCGCGCGTGTATACCGATTTTTCTCTGCTCACTGCGAATGAAGATTTGACCCAAGAGGTGAGACAAGTCTTTAAGTATATTGAAAACCCTTATCAAAAATCACAGTTCAAACAACTGATTGTGTCACCAAAGAATACAAGAAAACGCCTGTATCAGTTGATAGATAATGAAATACAAAACGCGATAGAGAGCAAGCCTGCAAGCATCACTCTAAAACTCAACAATTTGGTCGACCGAGAGATCATTGAGAAGCTCTATCAGGCCAGCCAAGCCAATGTAAAAGTGAGAATGGTCATTCGTGGTATGTGCTCTCTCGTACCGGGAGTCTCCAACACCAGTGAGCAGATTGAGATTGTTAGTGTGGTCGATCGTTTTCTCGAACACCCAAGAGTGATGATCTTTGGTAACGCTGGTAATCCAAAAGTCTATATCTCCTCTGCCGACTGGATGACACGAAACTTCGATCACCGCATCGAAGTCGCCACTCCAATTTTAGATCCAAAGATCAAGCAAACCATTATCGATATCACCGAGTTTCATTTCGATGACAGCAACAAAGCTCGAGTGCTAGACCAATCGATGAGCAATCCTTACATACAAGCTCCAACAAACCCACTCGATTACCCGACGTCACAACTCTCCACTTACCACTATATTAAACGTATGGAGAAACTTGCTCGCAAGAAGTACAAACAAGAGAAGAAATCATGCCGCTAATTGATAACAAACATTCTCGATGTATTGCCGCTATCGACTTGGGTTCGAACAGTTTTCATATGGTGGTTGCCCGAGTATTCGAACAACACCTGCAATTAGTCAGCAGACACAAACAGAAAGTGAGATTAGGTGATGGGTTGGATGAGTTTAACTTCTTATCCGAAAGTGCTATCGAGCGAGGCTTGGAGTGCCTCAAAGTGTTCGCAGAACGACTAGCGGATTTTGAACTTGATGATGTCAGAGTTGTTGCGACTCATACCCTAAGAAAAGCCAAAAACGCTCAAGACTTCTTAGAGCAAGCCAAACCACTGTTTCCTTTTCCAATAGAGATCATTTCCGGTCAAGAAGAAGCTCGAATAATCTATAACGGTGTAGAACACACTCAAACCGCTTCCGAATCTAAATTGGTTATTGATATCGGTGGAGGGAGTACGGAGCTCGTCTCTGGGCAAGGCTTTACTCCCCTAATTATGCGCAGTTTACCTATGGGATGCGTCAGCTTCACTCAACGTTTCTTTGCTGACGGAGAGCTAACCTCACAACACTTCTCAGATGCCTATACCGCAGCTACTCGCCTATTGATGCCATTGATTGAAGAATACACAAAGGCCCCTTGGGAAATCGCCTTTGGCTCATCAGGGACGGCTAAATCAATAAAAGAGGTACTCATTGGCTTAGGGTTTACCGATGGTCTCATTACGCCACAACGTCTGTCCTATTTGAAAAATCACTTATGTGAGTTTTCATCATCCAAAACCTTAGACCTTTCAGGTTTAAGTGATGAGAGAAAGCCGGTGTTTGCTGCTGGCGTCATCATTCTTTCAGCAGCTATGGATACGCTAGGAACAAAGGAGTTACATTTTTCTGATGGCGCCCTGAGAGAAGGCGTTCTTTATGACATGGAGGATAGATTTAAAGATATTGATGTTCGAACCAGAACAGCCGAAACGCTCGTCTCTCGATACCATGTTGACGTAGCTCATGGCCAGAAAGTCAAAGAACTCGCCCTTGCATTACTGAAACAAGTGCAGCCTCAAGTAACGACTATGGTCACTAATGAGCTGTATGATCTAGTTGGTTGGGCTGCACTACTTCATGAGGTAGGACAAAGCATCGCATTTCAAGGCTATCACCGCCATTCGGCTTATCTGCTTAAGCACACGACAATGCCCGGTTTCAATACTGAGCAACAACGTCTTATCTCGACATTGGTTCGCCACCAAAGAAAAGCGATTAAGCGACAAGACTTGCCGGAACTGTCTCTATTTTCTCCACAACAAATAACGCTACTAATTCGCATATTAAGACTCGCTATCTTACTCAATCGTCAGCGAAATCAAGCACTAGTTCCGGACATGACTCTAACGATTGAACAACAGGATAACTGGGGATTGAAAGGATCTAACAGCGATTGGTTGGCCCAAAACCAACTGCTTGAATATGAACTCAAAGAAGAACAACAACGTTGGCAAAATGCTGGATGGTCGTTAAAGGTAGAATAACGAACAGTCAAAACAAAAACAGCCTGCGACTTAGCAAGCTGTTTCTACATATTTTGTACCTGGATCATAGCCCGACTTTTGCCAGTTCTTGCTCTGCGAACTCAGGCGGTATCGCTAAATAGCCATCTTTCTCTACCAGTTCTTGTCCTTGCTTCGAGAATACAAAAGTGAGGAACTCTCTCTCTACAGGAGAAAGCGGTTTATCTGGGTGTTTATTCACATACACATAGAGAAAGCGCGATAGAGGGTAATCTCCGCTTAAAATATTCGCTCGAGTAGGCTCTACGTAATCAGAACCATGCTCGGCAATAGGAATTAACTTTACACCAGCCACTCGATAACCAATACCTGAGTACCCTATACCGCTGATTGATGAAGCGACCGACTGTACAACCGACGCAGATCCTGGCTGTTCATTGACTCGGTTCTTGAAGTCGCCACTACATAATGCGTTTTGTTTGAAGTAGCCGTAGGTTCCCGAAACGGAATTACGACCGAACAGTTGGAATCTATGTTTTGCCCACGGCTGGCTGATACCTAAATCTTGCCAATTGTTTAGCGGCTTAGTCGCGCCACAGCGCAATGTCTCCGAAAAGATGCTGTCAATTTCGCGAAAATTAAGCCCCTCGATAGGATTATCACGATGCACAAAAAGACCAATCGCATCGATAGCAACTCGAAGCGCCGTCGGCTTATAGCCATGCTCCCTTTCGAACGCTTCCACTTCTCGTAGGCGCATTGGACGACTCATAGGCCCAAGGTGAGCAGTACCTTCCGTTAATGCAGGAGGTGCAGTGGATGAACCAGAAGCCTGAACTTGAGCATTCACGTTCGGGTAGTAAGACTTAAACTCTTCAACCCATAACGTTGTCATTCCCGCTAAGGTATCGGAACCGACAGACAACAAGCTGCCAGAAATACCCGGAACCTTAGAATAATCAGGAAGAGAATCGACACTTTGCTCGGCATGAACAGGGGTAACCAAAGCTAATGCTAATAATGAACTGATGGGGAAACGCATCCGGCGTATTAAGGAACTCATGACACTGTCAATCGGCTAGGTAGCGTGAAATGGAATCGGCTACCAACACCCACTTCACTTTGAATTTCTAAATGTGAATCATGGTGACTAAGCGCATGTTTCACAATCGCTAACCCTAGGCCACTGCCCCCAGTATCGCGTGAGCGTGCTTTATCAACACGATAGAAACGCTCTGTAAGTCGATGCAAGTGTTGTGGTTCGATACCGTCTCCGGTGTCTGACACATCCAAACACGCACCTTGACTGGTTTGATACCAACGAACCTTTACGGTCGCACCAGGCGGCGTGTATTTCACTGCATTGTAAACCAGATTCGATATCGCACTTCTTAACTGATCTTCATCAGCTAATACGCGTAAGCTCTTATCAATATCAAATTCCAGCTTGTGTTCTCGCTCTCCACTGAGACTAGCGGCTTCTTTTTCAAGAACTTCCAACATCGCCGGAACGTTAACCACTTCATCCAATTCATGCATTGGCGCCGCTTCTATCTTAGAAAGAGTAAGAAGCTGATTGACCAAACTGTTCATGCGATTCAATTGCTCAGTCATCACACCATGAGCCTTAGGCCACATAGGCCCAACGACCATATCTGGATCTTCCGTCATTTCAAGATACCCCTGAAGTACGGTCATTGGAGTACGTAGCTCGTGAGAAACGTTAGCGAAAAAGTTACGACGCATGCCTTCTAGCTGTTTTAGCTGAGTAACATCACGTACTACCATGAGGTGTTCGCCCTCGGTATACGGTACTATACGAAGCTCAAGCATGCGCTCCACATTAAGTGGCGAAGGCATCTCTAACGGCTCTGAGAAATCTTGTTTATTAAGGTACTTGATGAAGTCCGGCGTGCGGATCAAGTTAGAGATCGGTTGACCTGAATCGTCTGGCCAGCGAAAACCCAGTAAATACTGAGCAAGCTTGTTGCACCAAACAATATTGCCTTCACCGCGAAACACCACAACGGCATCGGGAAGGGATTCAGCACCGTTTCTGAAACGGCGGATAAGGTTGGTCAATTCTTTGCGCTTACGACGCTGTCTCTGCTGCATACGATAGATACCATTAAACAGAGACTCCCAGTTTCCAGAACCTGAAGGGGGTGTTAACCGCTTTTCATCCCACAACCAAGCAGACAAACGCATTTGATAGTGTAGATGCCATGCTAACTGTAATACTGTTGCAGCCAGCAATAACCAAGGTAAATAACCGAATATCCATCCGACTATAATCCAAGGTGCGTAAAAAAAAGCCAGCTCCCAAGCCAGCTTTTTCCAGGTTAACTTCTCAACCATTCAGGACTCCATAAACTGGGCAGTGAAGCCACGTTAAGCCTTTGTAGAAAAACGGTAGCCTGCGCCGCGAACCGTTTGAATTAATTTGTCATGACCAGCAGATTCAAGTGCTTTGCGTAAACGTCGAATATGAACATCAACCGTACGATCTTCAACGTAAACGTTGGTACCCCAAACGTTATTGAGCAGTTGCTCTCGACTGTATACTCGCTCTTGGTGAGTCATAAAGAAATGCAGCATTTTGAATTCGGTTGGGCCCATATCAACTGGACCTTCACTTGCGGTAACGCGGTGAGATACAGGGTCTAATTTAAGCCCTTGAACATCTATCACATCTTCCAATGCCGTTGGTGTTACACGGCGAATAACCGCTTTCAGACGAGCGACCAACTCTTTTGGCGAAAATGGTTTGGTAATGTAGTCGTCAGCACCAACTTCTAAACCGCGAACCTTATCTTCTTCTTCACCACGAGCCGTCAGCATCACCACTGGGATGTTGCGAGTTAACTCTTCACGCTTCATGTGCTTGATAAAGTTTATCCCGCTACCACCAGGTAGCATCCAATCTAGTAATACTAGATCTGGGAAAGGTTCACATAGCTTGTTTACCGCTGTATCGTAATCTTCAGCCTCTACTGCTTGGTAGCCTTTTTGTTCAAGTACAAAACACAACATCTCACGAATAGGTGCTTCATCTTCAACGACCAGAATCCTTCTCGACATAATTGAATAGCCTTAGTATTTAATCAACGCATTGCATTATCTGGTTTAATTATGACACTTTTGTGACCTTTGAAAACAAATTTTCATATAACTGTCTCAAACATTTCACTTTTAATTTTTATTGCAGGTATAAGACAAATGGATCGAAATCTCCTATGATGAGCGTCTTCAGATAAAGGTATGAGAAATATTTATGTGGTTTAAGAATTGCCTCGTCTATCGCTTTAATCGTGATATAGACTTCAACGCAGATCAGCTAGAGAAACAACTTGAAGAGTTCCGTTTTACCCCATGTGGTAGCCAAGACAAACAGAAGTTTGGTTGGGTAAATGCGATGGGTAGACACGGCGATATGATGACGCACGTATCAGAAAACCGCATTCTCATCTGTGCAAAGAAAGAAGAGAAAATGCTTCCAGCTTCTGTGATCAAAGATTCATTGAATGCAAAAGTAGAAACGCTTGAGGCAGAGTCTGGTACTCCTTTGAAAAAGAAAGAGAAAGACAGCCTAAAAGAAGACATCATCATCGATCTTCTTCCTCGTGCTTTCAGCCGCAGTAACTTCACTTACGCGCTGATCATGCCGAAAGAAGGCTTTATTGTTGTTGATGCTAGCAGCTACAAAAAAGCAGAAGACGTACTAGCATTACTACGTAAAACAATGGGTAGCTTGCCAGTAGTGCCAGCTATTCCAGAGCAAGCGATTGAAACAACGTTAACGGAATGGGTTAAGTCAGGTGATACGCCTAAAGGCATCACCATGCTTGATGAAGCTGAGCTTAAATCAATCCAAGAAGACGGCGGTATTGTTCGAGTTAAGAAACAAGAACTAGAAGCTGATGAGATTAAGAACCACATCGAAGCCAATAAAGTTGTGACTAAACTTCTGATCAACTGGCAAGATCGCATTGAGTTCATTCTTGCTGAAGATGGCAGCATCAAGCGTCTAAAATTCAGTGATGAACTAAAAGATGAGAACGACGATATTCCTCGTGAAGATCAAGCTGCACGTTTTGATGCAGACTTCTCTCTACTTTGTGGTGAGTTCAGTGTTTTCCTACCAAACCTATTCGAATCATTAGGCGGGTTAACTCAACCTAACGCTTAATTGTTCCGATTTGAAGCTCAGGCATCGACGATATCTGAGCTTGTTTTCTTCTCCACCCCGCTTATCAACACCTAACAACACTCTTCACAATACCATTGTTATCTTTAGGGCTATCAACCAAACTCATTTTAGCGTAAAATTTGCGCCCCTTTGATATCACTTGGTGGTATCAACCTGACTTGAGATCAGATTAGAGAACGAAGCAATGACTACACAAAAACCATTTGTACCTGAACTATTATCACCGGCAGGAAGCCTTAAAAACATGCGTTACGCATTCGCCTATGGCGCAGATGCAGTATACGCAGGCCAGCCACGTTACAGCCTTCGTGTTCGTAACAACGAGTTCAATCACGAAAACCTACAAATCGGTATCGATGAAGCTCATGCTCAAGGCAAAAAGTTATATGTTGTATGTAACATTCAGCCACACAACTCTAAATTAAAAACATTTATCCGCGACCTTAAGCCAGTTGTTGAGATGGGCCCAGACGCACTTATCATGTCAGATCCAGGTCTTATCATGATGGTACGTGAATCATTCCCTGAAATGCCGATCCACCTTTCAGTTCAAGCAAACGCAGTAAACTGGGCGACCGTTAAGTTCTGGTCAACTCAAGGCGTTGAGCGTGTGATCCTATCTCGTGAGCTATCTCTTGAAGAAATCGAAGAGATTCGCGAACACTGCCCAGAAACAGAGCTAGAAATCTTTGTTCACGGTGCTCTATGCATGGCTTACTCTGGTCGTTGCCTACTTTCTGGCTACATGAACAAACGCGATCCAAACCAAGGTACTTGTACTAACGCTTGTCGTTGGGAATACAAGACCGAAGCTGCGAAAGAAGACGAAAATGGTCAGATCGTTGAAGCAAACCCAACAGGTGTTGCTATTCAAGAAGTAGAAACTCAAGGTATTGAAGTTCAAGACGAACGCCCAGACAACACTCTAGGCCTTGGCAAGCCAACAGACGAAGTCGTGTTGCTTTCTGAGTCACACAAGCCAGAAGAGAAAATGGCAGCGTTTGAAGATGAGCATGGTACTTACATCATGAACTCAAAAGATCTTCGCGCAATCCAACACGTTGAGCGTTTAACTAAGATGGGCGTTCACTCTCTGAAAATCGAAGGTCGTACTAAGTCTTTCTACTACTGTGCACGTACAGCACAGGTTTACCGTAAAGCTATCGACGATGCTGTTGCAGGTAAGCCATTTGATGAGAGTCTAATGGGTACGCTAGAGAGCCTAGCTCACCGAGGCTACACTGAAGGCTTCCTACGTCGTCACACTCACGATTCATACCAAAACTACGAATACGGTTATTCTATCTCTGATACTCAACAGTTTGTTGGTGAATTCACAGGTAAACGCCGTGGCGACCTAGCTGAAGTAGAAGTGAAAAACAAATTCCTAGTTGGTGACAGCCTAGAAATGATGACACCGAAAGGTAACATTGTTTTCAAACTAGAAGTTATGGAAAACCGTAAATCTGAAGCGGTAGACGACGCAAAAGGTAACGGTCACTTCGTATTTATTCCTGTACCTGCTGATCTTGATCTAGAATTTGGTTTGTTAATGCGTAACTTGAGCGCAGGCCAAGATACACGTAACGCTTCAGGTAAATAACGGTTACTTTGGAAAGATAAATGGCTCTACTAATAACTGACAAGTGCATAAACTGCGATATGTGTGACCCAGAATGCCCAAATGGTGCAATCACTATGGGTGACAGTATCTTCGAAATCGATCCTGATTTATGTACTGAGTGTAAAGGTCACTATGAGAAGCCAACATGTCAGTCAGTATGTCCGATTACAAAATGTATCATTACTGACCCGAACCATATTGAAACTGACGACGAATTATTAGAAAAGTTTGTCATCATTCAAGGCTTGACCTAAAAGATAAAAGGTTCAACTTAATCATCAAGTTGAACCTTTTTTTTAACCCGATTTTTCAATGGGATATATGTTGCAGAACATCTCTTTCTCAAATTGATATTCGAGTCGTTCTCGCCAGTTTATTGACTGAGCTATCGGAACAAGATAGAAGTTTTCTCTACTGGTATCAGTCACAAATGCCATTCCATACTGCATTAATTCATAGTGAACATCATTTACGAAGCTAGGGGCTAAACGTTGTCTGCCAGTTAGCTGATTGATATCAGCTCTTGAAATAGAAATACCCGAGCTTTCAGCGTTGAACCTATGTCTTAACCATTCGGAAAATTCCTTTGCACAAATCATAGTCATAGTCTTATCCTTGAATTATCTATCGACGGGCATCAGACTCTGATTTCGCATACTGCGTATAAGCCGCATCTTTCACCCCAAAAAACACTCAATCCCTGACCAAACCTTGTCAAATTCGTCATCGTCGCCCTTGCTGATATCGTTATTGGTTTTATTGATATCAAACGATGTTCTTAATCTCGTGTTTATAAACTCTAGACAAAAGTGTGATATTTCTCCAGTTTTAGAGTCGAGAAAACCAGTGGGGTTACCACTGTAATTAACCTCGATAGATGCGATTACTTATTGGATATCAAGGCCAAACACTGACTCGGCATCACTTTAACTCTCTTTTTTTTCTTACTTTTAGCTACTTTTTTAGGTGGAGGAACTGGAATGGTCTGCGGAGCCCAACTGGCAAGTTCATCTCCACAGCCATCACCTTTAGGAGGGCTTGCTTGAGCTATACAGTTTGAGCTGTCATCAGGACACTTTAAACGAACGTGGAAGTGGAAATGATGCCCCCACCAAGGCCTGATTTTTCCTAACCAAGCTCTCTCATTGGCATCAGAGCTTTCTTGGTCACAAAGAGTTTGTTTAATAACAGGATGGACGAAGATACGTACCACTTTTTGATCTTTGGCTGCATAGCGAATCACTTGAAAATGGTCATCGGTCCAATTTGATTTACGCAGTTTGTAATTAGTAAGGTCGACAACGCTTATTGGCTTAGGAACAGCGAGTTCATTTTCGGAAAGTCTCTCATCAGTGAGCCTTAACCATATATCAATATCCAAGCCAGTCTGGTGGCTTGAATGACCAGATGAGAAACGTCCCCCTCTAGGTAGCGAAATATCGCCAACTAATAAGTTAGTGTTGAGTTGTTCGCTTGTAATGACACCTAACCTTTCAATAAACTGAATAGCCTCGGCATGGCCATAATAGCGCTCTCTCTGAGGGCGGATCACCTGATAACCTTGCCCATTAATTGGCAAAGCTTGCGCCCCGTCAAGACAACCATTAGCGTAACTACCTATGGATGAGGTTGAATTTCTTGTTGGGCTTTTCTCTTTTTCCCACGAGGTTGCTGATACAACAAACGAACAAAAGATAAGAGCCAATGTACAAAATAACCTCATAACAATTCCAAATAAACGATCACTGTTTTTATACTAGTCGTCATTAGGGAATTGGTGTATGTCGAGAGTGATATTTTTGGGATAGCTTGAGAGTTATCTACTGACTTTAGATATTTAAGTGAAAAAGCTTCACTATTCCTAGCGAATCTTCTCAATCTGTAGCGATATTATCGTAGTCGAAGACAAAAACTCACAGCCCTGAAACGACGAAAGCCTAGTCATAAGACTAGGCTTTCTAATAAATGGCGGAACGGCTGGGGTTGCAGGCACCGGGACTCGTTGGTCGCAAACCAAAACACTAGACACGAAAAAGCCCTAACATTTCTGTTGGGCTTTGTCTTATAAGTGGCGGAGTGGACGGGACTCGAACCCGCGACCCCCGGCGTGACAGGCCGG